>DATJVF010000267.1:0-3446 GCA_035501995.1 Anaeromyxobacteraceae bacterium | reverse complement strand
CGGGCCGCGCTCGAGGGTCGGAGACGTCCTCCACGCCTTCGCACCCCTCGTGGTCATCGTGGCCATCTTCGAGACGGTCGGGTTCCTGGTGGGAGCGGCCAACCCGGCGCGCTGGGACGCGACCTTCGCGGCGCTGGACGTGCGACTCTTCGGCGCGCTCGTCCCCCTCTGGCACAACGCGCTCGGTCGGCCGGACTGGTTCACCGACCTCCTCTCCATCGCCTACATGGCCTACTACCTGGTCCCGGCCATCATGGGCGTCGCGCTCTACGCGGGAGGCCGGCGCGAGGAGTTCGACCGGTTCGTCTTCGCGCTCCAGGCGACCTTCATCGCCTCCTACGTGTGCTACTTCCTCTTCCCCACCGCCGGGCCGCGCGTCCCCCTCGCCGAGGCCCAGCAGGCCCTCGGGGGCGGGTGGGTGAGCAGGGTCGTGCGCCTGTTCCTCGACAACTGCGAGCTCAACGCCTACGACGCCTTCCCGAGCGGCCACACCGCCATCGCCGTGGTCTTCCTGGCCTACGGCTGGAACTTCCTGCCGCGCTGGCGGATTCCGCTCGCCATCACCGTGGTGGGCATCATCTTCTCCACCGTCTACCTGTCGCACCACTACATCGTCGACCTGTTCGCCGGCACCCTGCTCGCGCTCGGGATGCTCGGCTGCATGCCCTTCCTCCAGCGCGCCTTCGGCTTCACGGCGAGCTCCTGGGTGCGCGGCGGCGAGCGCATGCCCTCCTCGTAGGCTTACAGCTCGGCTCTGGCCCCGGAGGGGCTTGAACCTCCCGGCGCGCATTTGGCTCGAAAGGGCCGAGATGCCCATTCACGAATACGCCTGTGCCTCCTGCGGCGAGACCTTCGAGGAGCTCATCCTCCGCGCCTCGGACGAGGCAGACCTCCGATGCCCCCGCTGCGGCGGCCGCGAGCCCGCTCGCCAGCTCTCCAGCCCGGCCGGCACGAGCGGCTCGCGCGGGAAGGGCGGCGCCTCGCCGCGAGCGTGCGGGCCGTTCAGCTGAGGCACCTAGGGAAGCTGGCCGGTCGGCCAGCCGAGCGACGAGGGCGCCGCCCCACGGGGGGCCTAGAACACGAACTGGACGCCCAGGGCGGGCGAGAGGCTCCAGGTGCTCCCCTGGCCCGCTCGCAGGGCCGGGAACCACTCGAAGAGCAGCTGGAGCCGCAGGATCTCGAGCGCCACGCTGTAGACGCCGGCCTGCGCGGTGAAGCGCGAGCAGCTCCCGAGCGTGCCGTTGCCCGGGTCGGTGCAGGCCCTCGTCCCCATGGCGTCGCCGCTCGCGAAGAGCCAGCCGGCTCGCAGGACGAGGCCGTGCTGGAAGGTGGCGTTGGAGAGCCCGGGGACGAGGCTCCCGAGCCCCACGAGCGGGGCGAGCCCCCAGGGCTTGCGCTCCGAGGAGAGCAGGTCGTAGAGGCCGTAGGTCTGCAGGGCGAGCTGGAGCTGGAGAGTGCCGGCGAAGCCGGCCAGGTTCGGCAGGCCGTGGCCGTAGCCGACCTCGACGTCGCGGCTGAAGGCGATCCAGGAGACGTTCCTCGAGGGGACGTAGACGAGGGCGTTGGCCGCCACCTGGCCGATCCGGTCGAGGGCGATGCCGTCGCTCGCCGGCTGGGCGGCGGCGATGGCGGCCACCACCGAGCCGAGCCTGAGCCTCACCCGCCTGAGGGCGTCGGGAGCCTCGTCGCGCTCGAGCCCCAGGTCCCTGAAGCGGAAGCGGTGGTTGGCGAGCAGGCGCACCACGTAGGCCGGCTCGCCCTCGCCGTGCCCCTGGTGAAAGTCGGCCCCGGCCACCGTCGCCACCCCCGGGAGCTCGGGAGGCTTCTCCCCCGCGTGCGCCCGGCGGCAGGAGGGCGACGTTCGCTCCACCGCCTCGGAGGACGCGGTCCGGCACCCCTCGTACAGGCGCTCGAGCGAGGTCTGGGCCAGGATCCTGAAGTCGACGAGGTCCTCGCCGGCGCAGGCCCGGGCCGCTGCCGCGGGGTCGTCGAAGGCCGCCCTGAGGCAGCGCAGCGGCGAGAAGGCCTGGGCCGACGCGCCCGGGGCGTCCTCCGGGAAGAGGAAGCCGCCCTCCCCCCCGCTATTCACCGACGGTACGACCCGCTCGGCGATGATCCGCCGCGCGTCGTACATGCCGAGGTAGAAGTCGAACCGCCGGAACTCGCGCTCGAAGAAGCCGAAGAAGGCGGCCATGGGCGAGCTCGCCGCCGGGTAGTTCCTGGCCGGGACCACCACCTGGTCCACGATCTCGGGCGATTCCTCCACCAGGGTGTAGAGGTTCTTGGCGCGGGCGGTGACGAGGAAGGCCTCGGCCTCCTGCCCGAGCAGGCGGGCGAGGGTGGTCCGGCGGTCGAGCTCGAAGGCTGCCTCGTGGGAGGGATAGCTCGTCACGTCCGGCGAGACGAAGACGAAGCGCACGTCGGGCAGCGGCCCCTGAGGGCTCGCCTGCGAGCGGGGGAGCCAGCGCGCCCGCTCGCCGGGGGCCCCGCGCAGGCCGGCCCGGGCGAGCCGGACGGCGAGGCGCAGCGGCGTGTTGTCGAAGACGCCCCCGTCGATGAAGAAGGCCCGCTCGGCCGCCTCGCGCGGGCAGTGCGGCGGCCCCGTTCCCCGCGAGGGAGCGCAGTAGGCGAGCTCGACCGGCGCGAAGGCCAGCGGAACGGCGGAGGAGGCGAAGAGCAGGTCCCGGAGCGCCGAGAAGGCCACCTCGCCGTCCGGCCCCTCGGGGAGGAGGAGCGCGTCGCCCCCGTCGGCCCCCACGTAGTTCGTGAGGCGCGGCGGCCGGCCCGGACCGCGGCCCTCGATCCGCAGCGCGAAGCGCTCCTCCACCCGCGGGATCTCGAGGGCCCCGCCGAGCTCGATGCTCCTCGGCACCACCCGGGTGGCCGAGATGCCGAGCACCACGTCGCAGGAGGCCGCGAGCCCCGCCAGCCAGCGCTCCTCGACCTCTGCCGCCGTCTTCTCCATCCAGCGCCGCGAGAGCGCCGAGAGCGCCGTCACGTCCGGCTCGACGTACAGGTCGGAGAGGCCGAGCGGCACCCAGGTCCGGTAGAACAGGCTCTCGGTCGGCGCCGGGGAGCCCTCGCCGCAGTGCGCCAGCACCGAGAGAACCGCGTTCACCGAGCCCGCCGAGGAGCCGGTGGCGAGGCGCAGCTCCGACCGCCGCCCGTTGGCCTCGAGCCAGGCGAGCGTGTAGTGGAGGAGGCCCGCCTCGTAGGCGCCGAGGCTCACCCCGCCCGAGACGGTGAGCGAGAACGGGGTGGGCGGGGCGGCGGCCCGGGCCAGCGGCGGCGCCGCGGCGAGGAGCGCCGCGGCGAGCCGCAAGGCCACGCTCGAAGGGGAGGGCCCGGTCCTCGCGCCGCGGGAGCTCACTCCCCCGAGCATAGCCCGTCCGCGGGCCGCAGAGCGGACCGCTCCTCTCCCGGGCGACCAGGCCGCCTCACGGCTC
>DATJVF010000266.1:0-5093 GCA_035501995.1 Anaeromyxobacteraceae bacterium | reverse complement strand
AGGGCGAGCGCCACCGCCGCCGCCCTCTCGCCGGCCCCGGCGGTCGCCCGCCCGCGCCGGCCGGCCATGGCGCTCGCGCGCCCGGTCGACGAGGAGCCGGTCGAGGCCGGGGCCTCCGACCTGGGGGTGGAGCTGCGCATCCTGTGGGGCGACACCCTCCTCGACGCCAAGACCTTCGTCGCCCCGGCGAGGCCGGTCCTCCTCGGCGAGGGGCCGCGCTGCGACTTCCGCCTCTCGGGCCCGGACCTCCCGCTGCGGGCCTTCCCCATCCTGCGCTACGAGGGCGGCGAGTACCGCTTCCTGTTCGTCCCTGGCATGGCCGGCGGGCTCGAGGAGCGGGCTGGCGGGGAGGTCCGCCCCTTCGCCGCCCTGGTGCAGGCGCGGGCCGCCCAGCCCGACGACGCCGCCCTCGGCGCGCACGCGGTGGCGGTACCGCGCGCGGGGGCCGTGCGGGCCGAGCTCGGCAGCGGCCTGCGGGTCGAGGCGCGCTTCCGGCGGCCGCCGCGCCCGGCGGTGGTGCCGTGGTGGGAGCGCATCGACTACCGGTACCTGAACCTGCTCCTGCTCCTCCTCTTCCTCCTCGGCGGCTTCATCGTGGCGGCGGTCACCACCACCCGCGACATGGACCTCGTCCAGGACGACCTCGCCAAGGGCCAGCAGCGCATGGCGAAGTTCGTCATGAAGGCGCCCGAGGCGCAGCCCAAGCCGAACCCCTACCTCGAGAAGCTCAAGGCCGACCTCAAGAAGGAGGAGCCGGGCGAGATGGCCGAGAAGCACCGGGGCGAGGAGGGGCAGATGGGCAAGCGCGACGCCCCCAAGACCACCGGGCGCTCGGCGCCGCGCGCCATCGACCCCAACGCCAAGGAGCTCGTCAAGAACTCGGGCCTGCTGGCCGCCCTCGGCAACGGGCGGGGCACGGGCGGGCTCTCCACCGTCTTCGGGCAGGGAGGACTGGGCGGCGACCTGAAGGGCGCCGTCGGCAACATGTACGGCCCGACGGTGGGGGACAGCCAGGGCGTGGGCGGGCTGGGCCTCAAGGGCACCGGCACCGGCGGCGGCGGGTCGGGGGAGACCATCGGCATTGGCGCCGTGGGGACCAAGGGGCGCGGCGGCGGCCTGGGCGGCTACGGCACCGGCGTGGGCGGGCTCGGCTCCAAGCGCGACCGCGACGTCGCCATCTCGACCGGCGACACCCGGGTCCTCGGGGCCATCGACCCCGAGCTCATCCGCAAGGTGATCCGCGACCACGCCGACCAGGTCCGCTACTGCTACGAGCAGCAGCTCACCCTCAACCCCAAGCTCACCGGCAAGGTCGCCATCAAGTGGCAGATCAACGCCAACGGCTTCTCCTCCAACACCCTCATCGACCGGACCAACACCACCCCCGACGCCGCCCTCGACAAGGTGGCCGAGTGCATCATGAGCCGTATCGTCACCTGGGAGTTCCCCAAGCCCAAGGGCGGCGGCATCGCCATCGTCACCTACCCCTGGATCCTGCGCAGCGCGGGCTCCGCGGCGGCAGGCAACTAGGAGGCTCGAAAAGCGTGCGACGCTCCGCGCTCGTCCCCGTCGTCCTCGCGGTGGCCCTGGTCGTCCCCCTCGCGGCGGCGGCCCAGGAGGCGGCCCCGCCCATGCCGGAGGACCCGCGCGCGCCCCGCTACCGGGAGGTGGAGCGCGGCTTCTTCACCGGCTTCGAGCTCGGCTACCTGGGCCTGTTCAAGACGCCCACCGCCGACCGGGCCCGTTACCAGTACGCCCCGGCCAACGGCGGCGCCGCCAACGGCCTGCTCGTCGGCGTCGACCTGGGCTACGACCTCACCTCGCGGATCGCGCTCGCCGCCTTCGTGCTCGGCAGCAACTCCCAGGCGAGCGTCTCCTACGGCGCCTTCAGCGTCTACGCCGCCGGCCTGGACCTCAGGGTGGGGCTCCTCGGCTCGCGCGACAAGAACGCCGTCGAGCGGACCTTCTTCTACCTCCACGGTCGCGCTGGCTACCTGGTCACGCGCCCGGAGGGGCTCTTCGGGACGAACGACACCTACTTCGCGGTCGGTCCGGGGATCGAGTACTACACGCGGCTGCGCCACTTCTCGGTGGGGCTGGCCGCCGACCTGGCCTACGTGGCCAAGGCCGGGACGGCCGGGGTGGCCGTCACTCCCACGGTGCGGTACACCTTCTAGCCTCTCCCGAGGGACCGGTCTATACTTTCGCCCGGTTTCCGGGCACTTCCAGACCGCGGTCCGCTCTTGACCCCTCCGAAGCTCGACGAAGAGATCAGCGCGCACCGGGCCACCCTCGAGGCCACCCCGTCCGACGAGGGCGCCTTCCGCGCCCTCGAGGCGATCTACGAGAAGCAGGAGCGCCTGGAGGACCTCGTCGCCCTCTACGAGGGGCGGGCCCGCCACGGTGTCGAGGGCGGCGCGAGCGCCCTGCTCGAGAAGGCCGCCCTGCTCGCCCACCGCCGCATGCGCAACACGGCCCGGGCCGAGGCGCTCTACCGGCAGGTGCTCCACGCCGATCCGCGCAAGGCCACCGCACTCGGGGCGCTCGTCGAGATCTACGAGGAGCGGGGCGACTACCCGGCCCTCTCCGAGGCGCTCGAGCGCCAGGCCGACGGGGAGGCCGATCCGCGCGCCGCCGCCCGCCTGTACCTGAAGCTCGGTCGGGTCTGCGAGGAGCGGCTCCTGCGCCGCGACCGGGCCGCCCTCTACTATGCCCGCGCCAGCCGCCTCGACCAAGACCTCGCCGAGGCCCGCACCGCGGCCCTGCGCTGCCAGCTGGCCTTGCGCTGCTGGTCGCAGGCGAAGCGCACCCTCGACCTGGCGCGCGAGCGGGGCGCCGATCCGAAGGGCCTCGCCGCCGAGTACGCCCGCCTGGGCACCGCGCTCCTCGAGGAGCCGCTCGACCACCGGCTCGCCATGGACGCCTTCGTCGAGGCGCTGGCGCTCGACCGGGCCGCCCCCGGCGCGAGCGCCGGCATGCTGCGCCTCGAGGCGACGCCGCGCGCCTGGCGCGAGGAGGTGCGGGCGCTCCTCGAGCAGGCCGGCTCGGCCAAGGAGCGCCGCACCGCCGCCAAGCTCTGCCTGCACGCGGCCGGGCTCCACGCCGCCTACGATCCGGACGGGTCTGCCCCGGCGGTGGCCCTCGCCGAGCGGGCGCTCCTGCTCGCCCCGGCCATGGGCCAGGCGCTCGAGCTCCTCGAGCGCTACCTCGGCGCGCGCGGCGACTGGCGCGGCCTCGTCGCCGCGCTGACGCGCCTCGCCGGCGCCCTGCGCGACCGGGCCGCGCTCTCCGGCATCTACCACCGGCTGGCGCGGGTGGACCTCGTCCACTTCGCCGACCCCGGCCTGGCCCTCGAGGCGCTCGAGCGGGCCCTCGAACTCGACCCGGCCGCCGAGCCCCAGGCCCAGCAGGCCTTCGAGCTGCACCTCGAGGCCGGCCGCCGGGCGGAGGCCCTGGCGGTGCTGGAGCGCCACCTGGCGGCGGCCCCGGAACGGCCCCAGCACGGGCCGTGGCGGCTGCACGCCGCCGAGATCGCGATGGCGCTCGGCGACGGCCCGCGGGCGCGCGGCCACCTCGAGGCGGCCCGCCGCACCGACCCGCGCTCGCCCCGCATCGCGGCGGCGCTCGCGCCCCTCCTCGAGGGGGCCGGAGAGTGGCGCGCGCTCACCGACGCCCTCGAGACCCAGGTGCAGGCCGAGCCCGATCCCGCGCGCCGGGCCCGGCTCCTCCAGGAGCTCGGGCGCGTGCAGCTCGAGCGGCTCAAGGCCCCCCGCGACGCCTTCCGCCGGCTGGCCCAGGCGCTGGCGCTCGACCCCGGGCGCCCCGCGCTCTACAAGGCCATCGACGCCGCGGCAGCCCAGGGCGACCTGTTCGTCGACCTGGCCCGCGCCTACCGGACGGCCGCCGACGCCCCGGCCGCGGACGCGCGGGCCCGCAAGGCCCTCCTGCGCCGCTCG
Source organism: Anaeromyxobacteraceae bacterium (assembly GCA_035501995.1). GTDB lineage: Bacteria > Myxococcota > Myxococcia > Myxococcales > Anaeromyxobacteraceae > Anaeromyxobacter_A. Next base: position 1,137 of record DATJVF010000266.1, on the reverse strand, counting down.
GCCGAGGTGTGGGACCGCGACCTCGGCCAGCCCGAGAAGGCCCTCGAGGCCTGGCGGGACCTCGTCGCCCAGGACCCGCAGGACGCGGGGGCCCAGGCGGCCCTGGAGGCCTGCCTGGTCCGGGCCGGCCGGCAGACCGAGGTGGTCGAGGACCTGCGCCGCAGGCTCGCGGCCAGCCGCGAGCCCGCCGAGCGCCGCGAGCTGCTCGGGAAGCTCGCCCGTAGCCATGCCGAGGCGGGCGATCCCGAGGGCGCCGTCAAGGCCTGGCGGGAGGTGCTCTCCTCCGGGCCGGAGAGCGAGCAGGCCCTGCGCGGCCTGGCCGAGGCCTTGGAGGCGCTCGGCCCCGCCCGCGCCCAGGAGCGGCTCGGGGTGCTCACCCGGCTCGCCGGGCGGCTCTCTGGCGCCGAGCGCGCCCTCGTCGACCTCGCCCGGGCGAGCCTCCTGGAGGTGCCGCTCGGTCGCTTCGCCGAGGCCGCGGCGGTGCTCCTGGCGGTCCTGCCGGCCGGCGGGCTCTCCCCCGAGCGCGTCACCGAGGCCGTGGCGGCGCTCGAGGCGCTCCTCGCCCGCGGCGTCGAGCCGGTCCGCATCGCCCAGGCCCTGGTGCCGGTCTACGCCGCCCGCGGCGAGCCCGCCAAGCAGGTGGCCATGCTCGAGCTGCTCGCCCAGCGGGTTCAGGACGACGACGGCAAGGCCCGGGCGCGGCTGTACCTCGACGCGGCGGCCCTGCGCGAGGAACGGCTCTCGGACCCCCGCGGCGCCCTCTCGGCCGCCGCGGCCGCGCTGCGGTCCTCGCCCGGACACGACGAGGCGCGGCGCAGCTGCGAGCGGCTGGCCCGGGCGGTGGGGGCCCACGCCGAGCTGTTCGCCCTTCTCGTCGAGACGGCCGGGAGGGTGAAGGGGCGGCCCGAGGAGGAGCGGGCCCTCCGGGCCCGCGCCGCCCAGATCGCCGAGGAGGACCTGGGCGACGCCGACGAGGCGGCGGCCCAGCTCCGGCGTTGCCTCGCCCTCGCCCCGGGCGACCCCGCCACCCTGGCTGCCCTGACGCGGGTCGCGCTCGGGGCCGAGCGCTGGCAGGAGGCGTGCGAGCTCTTGCACGAGCGCGCAGGGAAGAGCCAGGGTGCCGAGAAGGTCGCGCTC
>DATJVF010000265.1:0-2107 GCA_035501995.1 Anaeromyxobacteraceae bacterium | reverse complement strand
GCACGGGCTCTACCCTGTCCCGCCGCCGGCGGTGCTGGAGCTCCTCGTCGGCCTGCCGGTGCGGCCGGGGGGGCCGCCGGGCGAGGCGGTCACCCCCACCGGCGCCGCCATCCTGGCCGGGCTGTGCGAGCTTTCCGCCCCGCCGCCCTTCACCCCCCGCGCCGTCGGCTACGGGGTGGGCACGGTCCGCTGGCCCGACCGCCCGAACGTGCTGAGGCTCACGCTCGGCGAGCTCGCCGCCCGCGAAAGCGAGCCCCCGCGCTCGGGCCTCCTCCTCCTCGAGACGAACCTCGACGACTGCCCGGGAGAGCTCGTGGCGCGCGCCCTCGAGGCCGCCCGCGAGGCGGGGGCCCTCGACGCCTGGGCCACGCCCTGCACCATGAAGAAGGGACGCCCCGGGGTGGTGGTGGCGGCCCTCTCCCCGGCGTCCCGCCGCGAGGCGGTGGTGCGTGCGCTCGTCGCCGAGACCACCACCCTCGGGGTGCGGTTCTGCCCGGTCGAGCGGGTGGAGCTCGACCGTGCGTTCGAGCCGGTCGCGACGCCCTACGGCGAGGTGCGCGTCAAGGTCGGTCGCCTGGGAGGCGAGGTGATGGGGGCCCACCCCGAGTATGAGGACTGCGCGGCGCGCGCGCGGGAGCGGGGCGTGCCGGTGAAGGAGGTCCTCGCCGCCGCCCTCGCCGCCTGGCGCTCGCGCTGACCGCCCTCCCCGGCGAGGGCTCGCCCGCGCCGATGAACGCACCGGCGCGCACCGCGCTCGTCCCGCCTTCAGGAACCCGTCGGCCGGACGGAACGGTGGGTCACTCGACGGCGACCGAACCCGCCGAGCGCGCGAGGCCCCCGCCCGGCCCGCGATTCGCCTCGGGACCGCGGCGGCCGCGGGCGGCGAGCGCCGCCCTCCCGTCGGGGAGGCCGAGGGACTCGCGGGGAGCCGCGCCCTCGGCGAGGGTGCTGTCCCCGAGCTCGGGGGCCGCGTTCACCGCCCAGCACCGAGCGGCGCCTTCGACGAGGGCGCAGGCCCGCTCGGCGCACCCGGTGAGGGCGGCCTCCGGGCCGCGCGCCTCCGTCCCGGCCGGGCCCGGGCCGAGGAGGCCGGCGACGAGGGTCGACGAGGCAGCGATCCTTCCGAGGCGAGTCATGAGCGTCCGTCCCCCAGCCCATGAGACCCGGGGAGCCGAGGCGTGACGCGCGCGTGCCCCACCCCGCCGGGGAGGCCGAGGCCCATGCGCACGGACGGGCCGACGGGTTCGCCCGAGTCAAGGCGGCGCGGCGCTCTTCCCCGGACCTCTCGCGAGGGGGCTCTTTCGCCAGGCGGTGAGCACCAGCGCGAGGAGCGTCGCCGGCAGCCAGACGTAGAGGAGCTCGGAGAGGAGGACCGCCGCGCCGTGCCGCGAGACGAGCCTCGCCGCCGAGAGCGGGGCGACCGCGATGGGACGGATGGGCGCGAAGTAACGGGCGACCGTGAAGGGCCACAGGAGCGCGACGCCGCGCCCGCCGTCGGTGAAGGCGTCGAGGACCCCGTGGGAGGCGGCCGCTGCGAAGAGGTAGAGGAACGCCGTCCTCCGCCCGACCCGCCACAGGCGGTGGAGGAGCGCCCCCGAAAGCGCGAGGAGCGCCGCGAAGGCCAGGGAATGGCTGAAGCCGCGGTGAGCGAACGGCGAGCCGTAGGGGACGCCGAGGCGCAGGCCGAGCACGTCGAGGTCCGGCACCACCGAGACGAGCACGCCAGCGGCGACCAGCCGGCCGGTGAGGGTGGTGCCGGCGAGGCCCGCCCCGAGGGCGAGTGGGACGGCGGGGTGCGAGAGGACGGTCGGCACGCGCTCCTTTCGTAAGCCGGGAGCCCGAACCTCGCCGGCGGCTCCCCCGGCGAGGCGCCCTTCAGGCGCCGACGGTGAGGACGGCGTAGCCCGAGAAGGCCGGCAGCACGGTGGAGATGGAGTAGCCCGAGGGATTCATGACGATCTTCTCGTCGGCCCCGCTCGCCGCCTGGAAGCGGGCCCGGCTGGCGGTCCCGGCCACCCGGAGGCCGAGGAAGAGCGTCGCGCCCTGGGCCGGGCCGGGCCCGAGCGAGACGAGGTGGGCGGAGAGCCTGTCCTCGTGGCGGTAGAGG
>DATJVF010000264.1:0-2751 GCA_035501995.1 Anaeromyxobacteraceae bacterium | reverse complement strand
TCCCGCCGCAGGGCGGGAGCCTGCATGCTGCCAGAGACCGGTCCTGGCGCGAAGGGCCTTGGGACCGAGGGAGAGCCTCTAGAGCGAGATGGAGGGGGCCTCCGGGAGGCGGGGGTGCTCCCGGCGCAGCTCCGCGCAGGGATCCTGGCGCTCCTCCTGCGGCGTGAAGAGGACGTAGTCGAAGGGGAGGGTCTCGGTCGAGAAGGCGGCGCTGTAGGCCTTGGGGTCGGTGAGCTCCGGGGCCACCTCGAGGAAGGCCACGGCGATCGAGGAGCGCGACGGCGCCTCGCGGGCGAGGTCCAGCGGGACCCCGCGATCGCGGCGCACGTGGCCGGCGCCGGCGACGAGCACCGCCCCGCGCCCCTGGGCGGTGAGCATGCGCTCGGCGAGCTCGGCGTCGCGGGCGCGCTGCATGAGCACGAGGTCGTCGAGGGCCGACTCGGGCAGGGTCCCGCAGTGTGACTCGGCCATCTCGGCGCGCAGGGAGGCGGCCGCCTCGGTGGTGAGCGGCCCGGCGTGCTCGAGGATCTCGCGGGCGGCGGGGTCGAGCGCGCCGAGCCCGCGCTCGACCACCGCGTGGGCCTGCCGGCGCGGCAGGTTGGCAGCCACGATCTGCAGCCCGGCGTCGAGCGCCGCCAGGAACACCGGGCGGTAGAGCGCGAAGTCCGGCCAGCCGCTCCGCTTCCAGCCGACCGCCCTCGCCAAGGCGTCCGGGTCGTGCGGCGCGCGCAGGACCGTCTCGTCGACGGCCGGCTGGAGCTCGGCGTCGAGCATCTCGAAGGCCGCCGCCGGCCGGCGCCCGGCGGCGGTGAGGACGCGGATGAGCCTCGCCTCGAGCTCGTGGTGGTCGGGGTTGTCATGGGTCTCCCCGAGCAGCACGAAATCGGCCTTGGGTAGGGCGGCCCGCAGCGCGGCCTCGTCCACCATGCGCCCGGCGCGCACGTCGTAGATCCGGCCGACGAGAGGGTGATCGGAGAGGAGCGTGCTCTGCCAGCGGGTGGGCTCGATGGCCGCGGGGCGGCAGGCGGCGGCCGCGGTGAGGATGAAGGGCGCGAGGAAGCTTACCGCGCGCGCGATCCACGTCGAAAAGGGCATGGGTGGGCTCGAGTCCTTGAGGAGCCCAGTGCTAACCCCGGGGGCGGCCCGGCGCATCCCAGCTTGCGCGGGCTAAGGGCAGGGCCTGCCGGACTTCCGAGCCCCCGGGCGCGCCGAGGCGAAGGGCGCCCTAGGACTTCGCAAGGTCCACGCCGAAGTAGCGCAGCAGGCGGATGTGGTGCAGGCGAAGGCCGCGCAGCGCCACGGCCCTCGAGAGCAGCGGGGCCAGCCCGGCCAGGGCGGAGTCGTGAACCTCTTGAACCTGCGAAAGATCCACCTCCAGCCTGGCCTGCGGTCCCGCGGCTGCCAGCGCCGTTCCGAGCCTCTCGGCCGCCGTGGCGTCGAAGACGCCTTGCAGGCGGATGACCGTTTCGGGAAGCGCGGCGGCCTCGGATTGCATCGGGTTCTCCGGAAGGCGATGCGGAGCACCAGCGCTCCTTCACCGTCCGCATGGAAGAACCGTGCCGCCGGGGGTGAACATCGACGGCCCCGCTCGGGGTCACTCGGTTAGGCTCCCTCGCCGGCGGTTTCCGCTGCGGCGGCCTCGGTCCGGAGGAGGCGGTCTCCAGGCCGCCCCGGGAGAGGACGCGCTCCGACGCGGTGAGGGCGTACGGCGGCCGCCGGCGAGCGGCCTCGACCCCCTCGCGGTGCGGGCCCGCGGGGGGGACAGCCTCCGTGCGGGGGAGGACGACCGCTCCCGGTTCCGAGCGAGGGGGCGGGCGCTCCCGGCGCGCGAAGTGCGCGCGAGCGCAACGGATGCGGACCGCGGGCGCGAGCTCGCCGGACGAGGGGCGACCCAGGGTCGCCCCTCCCGTCCCGTTTCACATGAGCCCGGGCTTCCCCTGCCGGTAGCGGGCGAACTCGGTGGTGAGGAGGGCGACGTGCTCGCGCTCCTCGGCGGCGAGCTCCCGGTAGAGCTCGCCCGCCGGGGAGGAGGAGGCGGCCCTGGCGCCTTCCTCGGTGAAGAACTTCACCGCGCGCTCCTCGAAGGCGATGGCGATCCGGAAGAGGTTGGCGGGGTCGTCCGGGCGGTGGTCGATCCCGGCGTAGACGGCGGCCCGGTCGATGCGGAAGTCCTGGGAGGGCGGTGGGGTCTCCACGTGGTAGCGGCGGGAGAGGGTCGCCATGTGCTCCTCCTCCATGCGGGCGAACTTGGAGAAGAGCTCCTTCAGGACCGGTTGCGAGCTCTCCTCGGCGGCGCGCCGGTAGAAGGCCATGCCGCCGAGCTCGATCTCGAAGGCGATGCGGATGGCCTTGAGCGCCTCGGCGTCCTCGACGGCGCGCTCCTCGGCCACCTCCAGCCGGCCTTGCCCGCAGATGGGGCACAGGCCGTACGGGAAGGCGAAGCCCTCGCTCACCTTGTGGCAAGCCTGGCAGCGCCAGGCGAGCTGCGCGCTGGCGCAGCAGATGTACTCCTCGTCGCCCTCGATGGGCCGGTGGCATCTCGGGCAGGTGAGCATGGCGCCTCCGCGGGCTCGGGTGTCGACCCTCGCCCCGTCGTGCTTGGGGGCAGGCTCCGGGGGGGGCGGGCGGAAGCTGGCCACGTCCTCGGCGGTGAGGGGCCATTTCTTCCCGGTCGTGAGGTAGGTGGCGATGGAGCGCGCCGCCCGCCGCCCGGCGCCCATGGCCAGGATCACGGTGGCGCCCCCGGTGACG
>DATJVF010000263.1:0-22675 GCA_035501995.1 Anaeromyxobacteraceae bacterium | reverse complement strand
GAGCGGCCTTCCCGTCCAGGCTCAGTTCGAACCGCCGGAGGACGTCGCGACCTTCGCGGCCCTCAAGGAACTGGGCGTCGACGACGTCGGCCTCCACGTGGAGAGCTTCGACGAGCGGGTGAGGGAGAGGATGACGCCCGGGAAGGCCGAGATCACGGTCGAGGCCTACTTCAGGGCCTTCGAGGCCGCCGTGCGCGTCTTCGGCCGCGGCAAGGTCAGCACCTACGTCATCCTCGGGCTGGGGGAGGACGAGGCCATCACCCTGGAGGGGTGCCGGCGCGCCGCCGAGCTGGGGGTCTACCCCTTCGTCGTGCCGCTCCGGCCGCTCGTGGACACCTTCCTCGCCAAGGCGATCCCGCCCCCCGCCGACTACATGCAGCGCATGTACGGCGCGGTGAGCGCGGTGCTCCGGCGCTATGCCCTGAGCTCCGATACGAGCAGCGCGGGGTGCGTGAAGTGCCGCGCCTGTTCCTTGCTGCAGTTCCGCGAGTAGTCTTGACGGAGACGCCATGGAGAGCGCGGACATCGAGGTGGAGGGCCGCGGCGAACGCCACGCCGGGCGGGCGGCGCGCGCGGTGGTGCTGAAGGAGGCGGCGACGGCCGGTGAGCTCGCCGGATACTTCGCCCTCCGACGGGAGGTCTTCGTCCTCGAGCAGGGGCTCTTCTCGGGGAGCGACCTCGACGAGCACGACGCCCTCGCCATCCCCATCGTCGCGCTCCTGGAGGGCGAAGTGGTGGGCGTCGTCCGCTGCTACCGGAAGAGCCGCGGAATCTGGTACGGCGGCCGGCTCGCCGTGCATCGCCAGTACCGCACCGGTACCCTCGGGGCTCGGCTGGTGCGCCGTGCGGTGGAGACCATGGAGCGGCGCGGCGACGTGCGGCGGTTCTTCGCCACCGTGCAGGTGGAGAACGTACGCTTCTTCGAGCGCCTGGGCTGGGAGAAGCGGGGCCAGGTCTTCCGGTTGCAGGGGCACGCGCACCAGCTCATGGAGAAGCCGCTCGGGCGGGGGACGTCATGAGGGTGGAGGCCCGCCACCTCTCGGGCTTCCGGTTCGAGCTGCGCTCCGGCGACAAGGTGGCCTTCTCCGACCAGCGCGCCGAGTTCGGTGGGGAGGACACCGCCCCCATGCCGAGCGAGTTCTTCCTCTTCTCGGTCGCGGCCTGCTTCGGGCAGGCCGTGGCGCACGTCGCTCGCAAGATGCGCGAGCCGCTCGCCGACCTCCGCCTCGCGGTGGAGGGCGAGAAGGACGCCCGGGCCTTCCGGTTCCGGAGGGTGGCGGTGACGGTCGAGGTCTCCTGCCAGGCCGCGAAGCTCCCGAGGATCATCGAGCTCGCCCGGCAGTACTGCTTCATCACCAACAGCCTGGCCCCCGACATCGAGGTCGCGTTCACGGGAAAGGCGCGGCCATGACGGTGCTCTCGGAGCCGCTGGGCGTCATCAACGTCGGGCTGGAGGGGTTCCGCCGGGAGCTCGAGGGGCAGGGGATCCCGGTGGTGCAGGTCGACTGGCGGCCCCCGGCTGGAGGGGACCGCGCGCTCATCGAGCTCCTCAGCCGTCTCGAGCGGCCCGAGATCGACGAGGCCAATGCTCGCGCGGTCGCGCGCATGACGGAGAGTCGCCCGGTCTGGATCGACGTCGAGCGCGCCGGGAAAGCCATCCCGGGCCTGGAGGGGCGGACCATCCTGCACGCCGGTCCGGCCATCGAGTTTGGCCGCATGTGCGACCCCCAGCAGCGCGCGGTGGAGGGGGCGGCGCGCTTCGAGGGCTGGGTCTCGGGGCGCGAGGATCTCGAGCGGCAGCTCGAGCGAGGCGAGATCGTGCTCCGGCCGAACCACCTCTACGGCAGCGTGGGGGCCATGACCGGTGTCCTCTCCCCTTCGATGCCGGTGGTGGTCGCCGAGAACGAGCCCTTCAAGAACCGCAGCTTCTCCCCCTTCAACGAGGGGAAGGGAAACGTCATCTGGCTCGGCGCCTTTGACGAGAGCACCTTCGCCCGCCTGCGTTGGCTGCGCGACGAGTTCGGCCCGCTCTTGCGGGCGGCCCTGAGGCGGATCCCGGGCGGCCTCGACATCTTCAAGATCGTCTCCGAGGGTATCCAGATGGGGGACGAGGTCCACGCGCGCAGCGCGGCCTGCACGCTCATCCTGCAGCGGCTCCTGGCGCCGCTCCTCGTCGAGAGCGGTGCCTCCGCCGATGCGGTGGGGCGGGCGCTCCGGTTCATCGGCGGGAACAACCACTTCTTCCTCAGCCTGACCCTCACCGCCTGCAAGTGCGCGGCGGAGGCCGCCCACGGGATCGAGGGCTCGACGGTGGTCACCGCCATGACCCGCAACGGCGTCGACTTCGCCATCCGGGTGGGGGGCCTCGGGGACCGCTGGTTCGTCGCGAAGGCCCCGCGCATGGACGAGGCCATCTACTACTCGGGCTACACGGTCGACGACGCCGCCGGCGACATCGGCGACAGCGCCATCGTCGAGACGGCCGGCCTGGGGGGCATGATCATCGGGGCCGCCCCGAGCATCGCCTCCTTCGTGGGGGGGACCATGGCCCACGCGCGGAGGGCCATGGGCACCCTGCGCCGGATCTGCGTGGCGACGAACCCCAGGTTCGCGGTGGGCGCGGTCGATTTCACGCCGGCCCCGGTCGGCATCGATATCCGCAAGGTGGTGCGCACCGGGGTGACCCCCTTCATCGACACCGGCGTCCTCCACAAGGCCTCCGGGGTGGGTCAGATCGGCACCGGTATCGCGCGCGCTCCGCTCGAGGTCTTCGTGCGTGCGCTCGAGGCCTTCGCCTCGAGCGCCGGGAGGTGACATCCATGCGACCGATCGCGGTGGTGGCCTTCGGAGGGAACGCCATCCTGAGCGCGGGGGACGACGGCTCGTTCCAGACCCAGATGGAGAAGGCCAAGGGGACCTGCCGGGAGATGCTGGCCATCCTGCACCGGGGCTTCGAGCTCGTGCTCGTGCACGGCAACGGGCCGCAGGTGGGCAACCTCCTCCTCCAGTTCGAGAAGGCGCGCGACATCATCCCGGTGCCCCCGCTCGACGTGGCGGTGGCGACCTCGCAAGGCCTGCTCGGCCACATGCTCGAGATCGCGATGCGGACGGTGCTGGAGGAGGACAAGATGGAGCGGGAGGTCGCGACCCTCCTCACCCAGGTGGTGGTCGATCCGGCCGACCCGGCCTACCGGACTCCGACCAAGCCCATCGGCCCCTTCTACACCCGGGATGAGGCCGAGCGCTTCCGGCGCGAGGAAGGCTGGGCGGTGGTGGAGGACGCCGGGCGCGGCTACCGGCGGGTGGTCTGCTCGCCGAAGCCGCTCAAGGTGTTGCCGCTCCACACCATCAAGCACCTCCTGCAGAACGAGACGGTGGTGATCGCCTGCGGCGGCGGAGGGATCCCGGTCAACTACGGGACCCGGGCCGTGGTGGGCACCGAGGGCGTGATCGACAAGGACGCCACCTCGGCGCTGCTCGCTTACAACCTCGGGGCCGAGCTCTTCATCATCCTCACCGGTGTCGACAAGGTGTGCCTCGATTTCGGCAAGCCCACCCAGCGCGCCGTCGACGTCATGACCGCCGCCGAGGCGCGCCGATGGCTGGCCGAGGGGCAGTTCCCACCGGGGAGCATGGGGCCCAAGATCGAGGGGGCGGTCGAGTACGTCGAGAAGGGGGGCAAGGAGGCCCTCATCGCCCACGAGCGCCACGTGGTGAAGGCACTGCGCGAAGGACTGTGCACCCGCATCGTGCCCTAGGCGCCCGGAGAGCCTCCATGCAGCGAGCCACCGTCCGGCGGAACCAATACCAGGACTCGGTCCGCCTCATGACCATCGCCCGCGAGGCCGGCGCGCTGCCCGGCGTCGCGAAGGTGCTGGCGCTCCTCGGCACCGAGGCGAACCGGCTCCTGGTGTCGCAGCTCGGGCTCGACGATCCGGGCATCGCGCGCGCCACCGCGAACGATCTCCTCATCTGCGTGGAGGCAGCCGACGCGGCGGCCTGCGAGGCGGCCCTCGCGAGGGTGGACGCCCTCCTCAAGGTCGAGGCCCCGAGGGACCCCGGGATCTCGGACCCCTCCTCGATCGAGGAGGCCCTCGGCCGGCTCCCCGCAGCGAAGCTGGCGCTCTTCTCGGTCCCCGGGCCGTTCGCCAAGCTCGACGTGGTGAGCGCACTTGAGCACGGGCTCCACGTCATGCTCTTCTCGGACAACGTGGCGCTCGAGGACGAGGTGCACCTGAAGCAACTGGCCGCCAAGAAGGGCCTCCTCCTCATGGGGCCCGACTGCGGCACCGCCATCGTGAACGGCGTCCCGCTCGCCTTCGCCAACGTCGTCCGCCGGGGCGCGATCGGGGTGGTGGGAGCGTCGGGCACGGGGATCCAGGAGGTGACGAGCCTCATCGACCGCTTCGGCGGCGGGATCTCGCACGCTCTCGGGGTGGGCGGCCGCGACCTCAAGCGGGAGGTGGGCGGGATCATGTCGGAGCTCGCCCTGCGCCTGTTGGCCGAGGACCCCGCCACCCGGCGCCTGGTGCTCATCTCGAAGCCCGGGGACCCGGAGGTGACCCGCCGGGTCCTCGCGGTGGCGGGGGCGACCGGCCTTCCCACCATCGCCTGCCTGCTCGGAGGCGCCGGGAGCGGCCTCGAGCTCCCCGGGGTAAGGGTCGTGAACACCCTCGAGGAGGCGGCCCTCGCGGCGGTGGGGCGCGCGCCGGAACCCCCCGAGGCCCTCGAGACCGTCCTCGCGAGGGCCCGTGCGCTCGCCTCCGGCCGCAGGTACCTGCGCGCCCTCTACTCCGGTGGGACGCTCTGCTACGAGACCTTGTTGCTCGCGGAGGGCGTCCTCGAGGTCCACTCGAACATCGCCCGCAAAAAGGAGCTCCGACTGCCCTATCCGGCGCGCGGGAAGGCCCACGCCTGCATCGACCTCGGCGAGGACGAATTCACGCAAGGCCGGCCTCACCCCATGATCGACCCCGGCCTTCGCAACGAGCGGCTCGCCGAGGAGCTCGCCGATCCCGCGGTGAGGGTGGTCCTCCTCGACGTGGTCCTGGGCTACGGCTCGAGCCCCGACCCGGCCCGAGGGCTCGCCGAGGTGCTGGCGCGCGCTCGGCGAGAGCTTCCCGACGGAGGACCGCTGGTGCTCGCCCACGTGTGCGGGACCGAGGGCGATCCGCAGAGCCTTTCCAGGCAGGAGGCGATCCTCAGGGAGGCGGGCGTGCTCTTGTTCGCGACCAACGCGCAGGCCGCCCGGGCCGCCCTGGCGGTCGCCGGGGAGGGGGCCGTTCCATGAGCGATTTCCAGCAGGACCTCGAGCAGGCGCTCGGCGCGAGGGTCTCCTTCGACGCAGAGCTGTGCTCCGCCTACGACCACGACCTCGGCGAGCTTCCCGCCCTCCTCATGGCGCAGGTGAGGAGCCGACCGGAGGCGGTGGCGGTCCCGCGCACGCCCGCCGAGGTGGGCCAGGCGCTCGTCATCGCCGCCCGTCATGGCGTGCCGGTCACGCCGCGCGCCCAGGGCACCTCCGGCTACGGAGGGGCCATCCCGACGCGGGGGGGCCTCGCGCTCGACCTGTGCGGGCTCGACCGGGTCCTCGCCGTCGACGCCGCCGGGCTCACGGTGGACGTCGAGCCCGGGGTGGTGTGGGACGCGCTCGCGCGAAGGCTCGGCAAGGTCGGGCTCGACCTCTGCCTCTGCCCGACGAGTGGCCTCTCCTCCACCGTGGGGGGGTGGTTCGCCATGGGCGGGGTGGGCATCGGGAGCCTCAGGTACGGCTCCATCCGCGACCTGGTGAAGGAGGTCGACGTCGTCGCCCTCGACGGCGAGGTGAGGACGGTCGCCGGCCCCGAGCTCGAGCTGTACCACCAGACCTGCGGCACGCTCGGCGTGGTGACGCGCCTCAAGCTCGCCTGCCGGAGGGCCGAGGGCGTCCGCTGCTACGCGGTCGCGGTCCGAGACGCCGGCGGGCTCGAGCCGCTCGTCCGCGCGCTCGAGCGCGCCGAGCCCTACTCGATGGCCATCCAGTCCGCCGGCTACCTGAGGATGCTGGGCGCGGCCGCGGAGCACGCCCCCCCCATCGAGGCGGGCTTCCTGGCGGTGGCGACGTTCCTCGCGTCGTCAGCCGACGACGTCGCGGTGGCTCGTGCGGTGGAAGCGAGCGGGGCGCGGCTGCTTCCGGCCGAGGTCGCGGAGGCGGAGTGGGACGAGCGTTTCTACCCCATGCGCGTGAAGAAGCTCGGCCCGGCCCTCCTCGCGAGCGAGTTCATGCTGCCGTTGTCGAGCTTCGCGACGGCCTTGGAGCGCATCGAGGCGAGGCTGGCGCGCGACCTCATCGGGGTGGAGGCCTTCGCGGTGCGGGGGGGCCGGCTGGCGGTGCTCGTCTACCTCCTCGAGGATTCCCGCGACCGCCTGTTCCCGGTCCGCATGGCGAAAGCCATGGTTCCGCTGCGCATCGCCCTCCGCCACGGCGGCAGCATCTACTCTCCCGCCCTCTGGCTGGCGTTCGGCACGCGCAGGCTCTTCGGGGAGGAGAAGTACCGGGCGGTGAGGGCGAAGAAGCGGCTCGTCGACCCGCAGAATCTCCTGAACCCCGGCAAGCTCCGCGCCCCGCGGCCGCGCTTCTTGCCGCTCGCCGACCTCTCGACGCTCATCGCCCTGGGCTCGACCGCCATCGCGCCGCTCGCGCGCCGGCTGGCCTCGAGGCGCTCCCTTACGCCCTAGAGGTCACCCATGCCCCGGACCCCCCTCTCCTTACTCGGCGCGCAGGGCGAGGCGCACCTCTCCTACGCGCTCGACACCTGCGCCCGCTGCGGGTTCTGCAAGACAGTCTGCCCGACCTATCCTTTCGGCGGCGGCTACGAGGCCTTCTCCCCGCGGGCCAAGGTGCACCACCTGAAGCTTCTGCGCGACGGGGAGGCCGATCCCACGCCCGAGTGGGTGGACCGGCTCTTCCAGTGCACGAGCTGCGAGCGCTGCGCGGAGGTCTGCCAGACCGACATCCCGCTCGTACACGTGTGGGAGGCCGCCCGCCGGGCGATGGTAGAGCTCGAGCTCGGGCCCATGCCGCCTCACAAGAAACTGCGGGTGCTGGCGGAGGAGTTCAAGAATCCCTACGGCGAGCCCATCGCCGAGCGCACGCGCTGGATGCAGGCGCACCACCGGCCGGCCGAGCGCGCGGACCTCCTCGTCTTCGGGGGATGCACCGCCTCCTACCGCATGCCGCCCATGCTCCAGACCGGCGTCACCATCCTGCAGCGGGAAGGCGTGCCCTACGCCTACGCCGGCGGGGAGGAGGCTTGCTGCGGGAGCCCCTTCCTCCGCACCGGGCAGAGGGAGTTCGCCGGCCGCCTCATCGAGGAAAACCTCGACCTCCTCGAGAGGCTGGGCGTGCGGGAGGTGGTGACCCCCTGCGGAGGCTGCTCGAAGACGCTCAAGAAGGACTACCCGGCCTTTGCGCAGGCCCACGGCCGCCCCTTCGACGTGAAGGTGGTGCACTTCGCCGAGGTCTACGCCCGGCTCATCGCCGAAGGGCGCATCCGGCCCACCCGGCCCATCGAGAAGAAGGTCACCTATCACGATCCGTGCCACGTCGGCCGCTCGCAGGGCCTCTACCAGGAGCCGCGGGCCATCCTGCGCGCCATCCCCGGCCTCGAGCTCGTCGAGATGGAGCACCACCGGGAGAGCTCGCGCTGCTGCGGTGCCGGGGGCGGCGTCAAATCCGGCTACCCGGTCATGGCCGCGGCCATCGCGCGCGACCGGGTCCTCGAGGCGATCGACACCGGGGCCGAGGTGCTCGTCACCATGTGCCCTTTCTGCCAGGCGAGCTTCGCCCAGGCGCTCCGCGAGCTCGGCAGCTCCATGGCCCTGAGGGGCGTCGAGGAGCTCCTCCTCGAGTCGCTGGCCTAGAAGCCGCGGACCATGAACTCTCAAGCTTGGGCGAGCGGGGTAGGGTGGGCGGGTGGACGGGTCTCGCCGACCCCGCCTCGGGAGGGCGGGGGCGACGGGCCCGGGCACGCGAGCGGCGAGGGTGGGCTCGCCGGCCGGCTCCGCGCGCCGGCGCCGGCCCCGGAGGCAAGGCCATGGGGGAACTGAGCCTGAGCGAGCTCGTGAGCGCCCTGCGCTCCTCGAGCGTCTTCAGGGGGAAGAGCCCGATCCGAGCGGTGGCCGAGGTGCTCGGGGACCGCGCCGGAGCGATCCGGAACGGCGACGATGCCGCCGCCCTCCCCGACGGCGAGGGGTTCTTGCTCCTCGCCGCCGAGGGGATCATTCCGGCGCTCGTCCGCGGGGACCCCTATCTGGCCGGGCGCTGCGCGGTCCTCGCCAACGTGAACGACATCTACGCCATGGGGGGACGGCCGCTCGGGATGGTCGACGTGGTCGGCACCGGCGACGAGGCCTCGCTGCGCGAACTGTGCCGGGGGATGAGGGACGGGGCGGCCCGCTACCAGGTGCCCATCGTGGGGGGGCACGTCCTGAGGACCAGTTCCGACGTCTCGCTCTCGCTCGCCATCCTGGGCCGCGCGCGGAGCCTCATCACCAGCTTCGACGCCAAGCCGGGCGAGCGGATCGTGCTCGTCACCAACCTGGACGGCCGCTGGCTCGCCGAGCACGGTTACTGGAACGCCACGCTCGCCAAGAACGACGCGCTCCTCGTCCCCGCGCTCGAGCTCCTCCCGGCCGCCGCGGAAAAGGGGCTCCTCCGCGCCGGCAAGGACGTGAGCATGGGCGGGATCTCCGGCACCGTCCTCATGCTGGCGGAGTGTTCCCGGGTGGGGGCGCGCCTCGAACTCGACCGGATCACCCCGCCCGACGGCGTCCCGCTCGCGCCGTGGCTCCTCGCCTTCATGTCCTACGGCTTCGTCCTCGCGGTGGACCCGAGGCAGATCGAGGCGCTCGCGGCTCCCTTCCGGGCGCTCGGCCTCCTCGCGGCCGACATCGGCGAGTTCACGGCCGGCTCGAAGGTGGTCCTCCGACGCGGCGGCGAGGAGGAGGTCCTGTGGGACCACGCCCGCGAGCCCTTCACCGGGATGGGCCGGCCATGACGGTGGCCGCCTCGGAGTGGGGCCTGAGCCGGCGCTTCTACCTCCCGAACGAGGATGCGGCGGTCGTGCGCGGCGCCCTCGGGCTCTGCCCGCGTGCGCCCGAGCGGCCCCTCTTCGTGGGAGGGTCGGGCCTGCTGCTCCTCGACGCGTCGTCCGAGCTAGAGGGCGCCCGACCCACCTACGTCGACATCGCGCCGTTCCAGGTCGCCTACTTCCGGCAGGTGCTGGCGGCGCTCGAGGAGGCCGCCGAGCCGGCCGACCTGCGCCGGTGGTACGTCGACCGCGTCCACCCCGAGCTCGCGGCGCACTACGCCCGGCGCGGCCAGACCTACCGCCCCGAGCAAGCGCTCGCGGCCCTCCACGACCTCTTCCACATCCGCTTGTTCTTCGAGGCCGAGGCGCTCGCGCGCGCGCGGGTGGTGGGCCGGGCGACCGCGATTCGCGAGTCGGAGGTGGCCGGCTACCTGCGGGCGCCGGGCGAACCGCACGACTTCATCTACCTCGGCAACGCGCCCGACTACCTCGGCGCCCCAGACCTCGACGGGCTCTTCGCCGCCTGCCGGCGGCACGGCGCTCCCGTCTACCTCCTCGAGACGAGCGCCTGCCTCGACCCGGGCGCCCTGCGGGCGGCCTGGGCGAGGGCGGGCTACCACCTGCACCCGGGGAGCGCCGAGCTCGACCTGCGCAACCGTGGCCTCGGATCGCGGACGCTCGAGCGGAGCTGGAACCGGCCCGGCCAGGTCGAATTTCTGGTGATGGGGGACGGCCCCGCGGCGCGGGCGCCCGGGGGAGATCCTCGATGAACCATCGACTCTGCCGCTCGCTCGCCCTCGCCCTGGTCCTGGCTCCGGTGGCGTGGTCCTCGGGGAAGGCGCGGGCCGCCGAGGGGCGCGTGCGCCTCGCCTACCTGCAGAACGACCTGCACCACCTCGCGCTGTGGGTCGCCCTCGAGAAGGGGTTCTTCCGGGAGGAGGGGGTGTCGGTCGACATCGCCGGCGTCTTCCACACCGGAGCCGAGATGATGTCGGCCTTCGAGGGCGGGGACCTCGACATGGCCTACGTGGGCCAGGCGCCGGCGACCATCGCCGAGGCCCGCGGAAGGGTGCGCCTCAGGGTGGTGGCGCTCGTGAATGCCGAGGGGTCGGCGGTGGTGGTCGGCGCCGGCGCTCCCTACCGCCGGCTGGGGGACCTGCGCGGGGCAACGGTGGCCATGCCCGGCTACGGCTCGGTCCAGGACGTCCTGCTCCGCAAGGCCATGGCCGAGGAGGGCCTCGGCCCCCATGACCTCAAGGTGATCGTGCTGAAACCGCCGGAGATGATCTCGGCGCTCGGGTCCGGCGACATTCGCGGCTTCATCGCCTGGGAGCCCTATCCGACGCGGGCCCGCGCCCAGGGCGTCGGCCGCATCCTCGTCGCCTCGCATGCCATCTGGGCGGGGCACCCCTGCTGCATCCTCGTCGCCGCGCAGGCCTTCGCCGAGGCGCACCGCGCTCTCGTGGAGGCGGTGAGGCGCGTGCACGTGAGGGCCACCGGGTACCTGCGGGCGCACCCCGAGGAGGCGGCCGCCGTGGCGGTGCGCTACACGGGCATGGACGAGGCCACCGTCCGCGACGCCATGAAGGACGTCATCTACGCGGACGAGCTCTCCGTAGAGGCCGAGCGGGAGATGGTCCGCTCGCTCGTCGAGCAGCAGTACATCCCCCCCGTCGACCCGGCCGATTTCCTGCGTCGGTTCCTCCTCGATACCGAGAGCCTGGCACCATGAGGAGACAGGGCCTCGTCCTGCCGGTTCTGCTCGTCGCCGCCTGGCAATTCGGGGCGCTGCTGGCGGGGGCGAAAGGCCTCGAGGTCACCTCGCCCCTCGACGTCCTCCGAGGCCTCGCGGACCTCGTGAAGGGCGGCATGCCGCCCGGCCACCGGCTCCCGAAGCACGTGCTCTACAGCCTCGTCCGCGTGTTCCTCGGCTACTCGGCGGCCATCGCGAGCGGCGTGCCGCTCGGCCTCGCGCTCGGCGCGAGCGCGCGCGTGCGCGCCTTCATCCGGCCGCTCGTCGACTTCTTCCGCCCCATCCCGCCCCTCGCCTGGGTTCCGCTCGCCATCCCCTGGTTCGGCATCGGCGTGACGGCGGCCGCCTTCATCATCTTCCTCGGGGCGTTCTTCCCGCTCGTCTTGAACTCGGCGGCAGGGGTCAACACGCTCGACCCGGTCTACGTCGACGCCGCGCGGACGCTCGACGCGAGCCGGCTGCAGATCTGGACCAAGGTGCTCGTGCCCGGCGCCATGCCCTGCATCCTGACCGGGCTCAGGGTGGCGCTGGGGATCGCCTGGATGACCCTCGTCGCGGCGGAGTTCACCGACGTCCGCGAGGGGTACGGCCTCGGCTACATGGTGATGGCGGCGCGCGACCTGCAACGCACCGACGTCGTCTTGGCCGGCATGCTGGTCATCGGGGTCACGGGGCTCGCGCTCGAGGTGGGGTTGCGAGCGGCGGCCCGGCGCATTCTCAGGTGGAAGTAACCTCGGGCGGTGCGATGGGCGCACACTTGGAAGTCTGCGGGCTCACCAAGCACTTCGGCGCCAACGCGGTGCTGGAGGAAGTGAGCCTGGCCTTCGAGCGGGGGGCCTTCGTCTCGGTGGTGGGCGTGAGCGGGTGCGGCAAGACGACGCTGCTCCGGATCATCGCGGGCCTCGAGCCGGCCACCCGCGGGGTGGTGAAGCTCGATTCGACGGTCGTCACCCGCAACACGCCCCGCATCGGCTTCGTGTTCCAGGAGCATGCGCTCTTCCCGTGGCGCACCACCCTCCAGAACGTGGAGATAGGCCTCGAGATCGCGCACGTGCCTCGCCGGAGGCGGCGGCGGGCGGCCGAGGAGCTCATCCGCACCTTCGGCCTCGAGGGATGCGAGGGGAAGTACCCGAAGGAGCTATCGGGCGGGATGAGGCAGCGGGTTGCCATCGCCCGCACCGTCATCACCGAGCCCGAGCTCGTGCTCCTCGACGAGCCCTTCAACGCCCTCGACGGCCGCCTGCGCAAGAACCTGCAGTGCTTCCTGCTCGATGTCTGGGCAAGCCGGCGCGAAACCGTGCTCTTCGTCACCCATAGTGTGGACGAGGCGCTCTTCATGAGCGACCACGTGGTAGTCCTTTCGTCGGGCCCCGCTCGGGTGATCGACGTCGTCCAGGTGGACCTCCCGAGGCCCCGTATCCCCTGGAGCCCCGAGATCGGCAGACTTCGTGAGAGAATCCTCACGCAGCTCGAGGCGGTGAGCCTCGCGACGAGCCCGGCGCAGCGAACGAGCCGCTAGGGGGTGCGGTACCCGGCTTCGCGCGGGCTCCGGCCACCGGTTCGAGCGCGGAAGTTGCATCTCGAGGCGTCCGGACAGGGTCGGACGCCCTCCACATCCCGCGGGGACGAGCGGTGGCGGCCGACCATGATCGTCGAAGAGATGCAGCTCGAGACGTTCAAGTATCTCCTCCTGGAGATGCCCCAACAGCGGTCCGTGGCGGGGCTCATGGATCTCGTCACCCGGCGGGTCGGCTCCATGCCGGACGTGGCGCTCGTCCGGATCTGGCTCATGCAGCCGGGCGACATCTGCTCGACCTGCGGGGAGGTCGCGGTCTGCCTCGAGCGCAAGCGCTGCCTCCACCTCGTCTCGAGCTACGGCCAGTCGCTCGTCGACGGACGCATGTGGACCCGGGTGGACGGCGCCTTCAAGCGCTTCCCGCTCGGGATCCGTAAGGTGGGCCGCATCGCCACGAACGGCGGTCCGCTCGACATCGAGCAGGTCGACCCGAACGCCGACTGGGTGGCCGACCCGCCGTGGATCCGCAGCGAGCACATCGTGAGCTTCGGGGGCCAGCCGCTCGTCTTCCGGGGGGAAGTCCTGGGCGTCCTCGCGCTCTTCGCCCGTCGAGCGCTCGAGGCGAGCACCATCAGCTGGTTGAGGATGATCGCGGACCACCTGGCCTCGGCGCTCGTGAACGCCCGATCGTTCGAGGAGATCGAGCTCCTGAAACGCCAGGTCGAGCTCGAGAACGTCTATCTCCGGCGCGAGGTGGGCGACGCCTTCGGCCGGATCATCGCCCAGTCGCCGGCCATGCAGTCGATCCTCACCAAGGTGTCGCAGGTGGCCGCCACCGACGCCAACATCCTCATCATGGGCGAGTCGGGTACCGGCAAGGAGCTCGTGGCGCGGGAGATCCACGCGCGCAGCCGCCGGCACACCCATCCCATGATCAAGATCAACTGCGCCGCCATCCCGCGCGACCTGTTCGAGAGCGAGTTCTTCGGCCACGCCAAGGGCTCCTTCACCGGCGCGGCCCGCGAGCGCTACGGGCTGTTCCAGGCGGCTGACCAGGGGACGCTCTTCCTCGACGAGGTGAGCGAGATCCCCCTCGAGCTGCAGGGGAAGCTGCTCCGGGTGCTGCAGGAGCGCGAGTACCGGCGGGTGGGCGAGGAGCAGGAGCGCCGGGTGGACGTGCGCATCATCGCGGCCGCCAACCGGGACCTCCGGCGCGAGACCCAGGCCGGGCGCTTCCGCGAGGACCTCTACTACCGGCTGCAGGTCTTTCCCTTCGAAATCCCGCCCCTGCGCGAGCGCAAGGAGGAGATACCGCTCCTCGCGAGCTACTTCCTCGAGTCGATTGCTCGCCGCCTCAACCGGCGCGACCTCGAGCTGCTCCCCGAGGACCTCGAGATGCTCTGCAGCTACGACTGGCCGGGCAACTGCCGCGAGCTGCAGAACGTCATCGAGCGCGCCGTCATCACCGCCCAGGGCAGCCGGCTCAGCATCGACATCTCCGCCGAGCTCCGTTCGCTGCCCGCCCCCTCCGGCGCGAAGAACGGTGACCATCCCATCGCCGCGCAGCCTCTCGCCGTCGAGGGCGGACGCCCGGTCCTCTCCGACGAGGAGATGAGGCGGTTCGAGCGCGACAACACCCTCGCCGCCCTGCGGCAGTGCAGCTGGAAGATCTACGGGCCGGGCGGGGCGAGCGAGCTGCTCGGCGTCAAGCCGACCACCCTCGTCTCGCGCATGAAGAAGATGGGCCTGCGTCCCCCCGATCCCACGGCGAACCCCTTCAAGAGCGCGTCGGTGCCCCCGGTGAGCGGGGCGACGGCCCCTCCTCCCTCGGGAGAGCGGTAGGCCTCTCGACCGCCGAGAGAGCGCCCGAGCTTGAGGGCCGAGGCGCTCGCGAGGAGCGGCTCCGCGTGGACCTTGGTCTTGCCCCGCCGCCCGGCGCGGTGAGGCCTCTCTCGCCCGAGGTCCCGCCGCGGCGGGCCCAGGCGCGGTCCGCGCCCCCGCGGGCGGGCTCTCCCGGAGCGGCCGCCGGTCGGCCCCGGCGCCTCGGCGGGGGGAACGATTCCATTACTTCCCAGGTTATGCTACGCCCCCTTCCTCGAAGCGGGCGGGGCTCGCTCATACCCGGAGGTCGTCCTACATGTCTCGTCTGCTGACCGTCGCTGTCCTCGTCCTCGCCGTCACGGCCTGCAAGAGGGAGTCGCCGCGGCCGGTGATGACCGCGACCGCCCCGGTCCCGGCGGCGGCCCCGGCCGCGGCCCCGGGGGCTCCAGCCGCCCAGGTCATGCGGGGCAAGATCCTGGAGAAGATCGACGTCAGCCAGTACAGCTACCTGAAGCTCGCCACCGCCTCCGGCGACGCCTGGGCGGCGGTGGAGAAGAACGACCACAAGGTGGGGGAGGAGGTGGCGGTCTCGAACCCCTTCCCGATGCAGAACTTCGAGTCGAAGGAGCTGAACCGCAAGTTCGACCTCGTCTACTTCGGCTCGCTCGGCGGCGGGGCGCCCGCCCCGGCCCAGGCTCCGGCCATGCCGGCCCCGGGGGGCGAGGCCCCGCCGAGCCCGGCCGCCATGGCCGCCCAGCACCAGGCGGCGGCGAACGGCCCCGCCGACGTGAAGGTGGACAAGGTCGCCAAGGCCGCCGGCCCGGACGCGCGCACCGTCGAGGAGATCTGGGCCCAGCGCCTTAAGCTCAAGGGCAAGTCGGTCTCGGTGCGCGGCCAGGTGGTGAAGTTCACCGCGGTCATGGGCCGCAACTTCATCCACCTGCGCGACGGGTCCGGGAGCGCCGACAAGAAGGACAACGACGTCACCGTCACCACCAAGGACCCGGCCGCGGTGGGCGACGTCGTCACCGCCCAGGGCCAGATCATCACCGACAAGGACTTCGGCGCCGGCTACACCTACCCGGTCCTCGTCGAGGACGCCAAGCTCTCGAAGTAGCCCGGCCCGGCGGACGGCCGAGCGCACCCCCCCGGGGAGGGAGGCCGCTCGCCCCGGAGGAGGGCCGCGAGGGTGAGCCGGCCACAGAACCTCGAGCTCTTCGGGAGCACCGGACCCGCGCGCGCGCGCGAGGTCGCGGACGAGGTGGCGCGGCTCTCTACCTGCTGGGCCGAGGGCGATCGTCGGGACCTCTTCCTGCGGCGCGCCTGCGAGGAGCGGCTCGGGGCCCTGCGGGCCCTCTGGTGCCGCGAGCGCCACCTCTTCGGCGCGCGGGAGCTCGAGGTCCTGCGCTCGCTCGCGCTCTCTCTGCGCGGGGAGAGCCCGCAGGTGGCCTCGCCGCTCTACCTCCTCAAGGAGCTCTTCGGCCACCGCGCCTTCCGGCCGGGCCAGGAGCCCATCATCGGGGCGGTGCTCTCCGGCCGGGACTGCCTGGGCGTCATGCCGACCGGGGCCGGCAAGTCCATCACCTACCAGATCCCGGCCCGCATCCTGCCCGGTACGGTCCTCGTGGTGTCGCCGCTCATCGCCCTCATGAAGGACCAGGTGGACGCCATGGCCCGGGTGGGCCTCAGGGCCACCTTCCTCAACTCGAGCCTCGACCCCGAGGAGCGGCGCGCGCGGGTGAGGCGCATGAGGCGCGGCGAGTACGAGCTCGTCTACGCGGCCCCGGAGGGCCTCGAGGGCTCGGTGGGAGCGGCGCTCTCCGGCGTGCGGCTCAGCGCCCTGGCGGTGGACGAGGCCCACTGCATCAGCCACTGGGGCCACGACTTCCGGCCGGCCTACCGCAACCTGCGCGGCTTGAAGGCGCGCTTCGGGGGCATCCCGGTACTGGCCCTGACCGCCACCGCCACCCCCGAGGTGGTGAAGGACATCGTGGAGCAGCTCGGGATGGTGGACCCGCTCGTCCACCGCGGCAGCTTCTTCCGCGAGAACCTGCGCCTCCACGCCTACAAGAAGGGGGCGGCCCACGGCGGCGCGCGCGGGGAGAAGGGCGGCCTGCGCACCCGCGCCGCGCTCCTCCGGCTCGTGCGCGCGCGCGAGGGCGAGAGCGGGATCGTCTACTGCCTGTCGCGCAAGTCGGTCGAGGCGGTGGCCGCTCTCTTGCGCGAGGACGGCCTCGCCGCCCGCGCCTACCACGCCGGGCTCGACAGCGAGACGCGCAGCGCCGTGCAGGACGCCTTCAGGAGGGGCGAGGTCAAGGTGGTGGTGGCCACCGTGGCCTTCGGGATGGGCATCGACAAGCCCGACATCCGCTACGTCATCCACCGGGACCTGCCGCGCTCGATCGAGGGCTACTGCCAGGAAATCGGCCGCGCCGGGCGCGACGGCCGGCCCTCCGATTGCGTGGTCTTCTACTCCTACGCCGACGTGCTCGCCTGGGATCGCCTGCTCGACGGTAGCGACGAGGATCTCGCCGAGCGCGAGCGCCGCCGGGCCCGCGAGATGTACCGGCTCGTCGAGGAGGCCGGCTGCCGCCAGCAGGCGCTCGTCCGCCACTTCGGCGAGGTCATGCCCGCCTGCGGGGCGAGCTGCGACCTGTGCACCGGGGCGGACCTGCTCTCCGAGGCGCGCCCGCGGCCCGCCGCGAGGGGCTGCGGGCCCTCGCGCGCGCTCGCGCCGGAGGTCGAGGACGAGCTCTTCGAGGCCCTGCGCGCGGTGCGGCGGCGGCTCGCGGTGGCGCGGGGGATCCCGGCCTACTGCGTGCTCTCCGACGCCGCGCTGCGCCTCATCGCCCTCCTTCGCCCGAAGGACCTGAAGGCCCTCGCGGCCGTGAAGGGCCTCGGCCCGAAGAAGGCCGCCCGCTACGGCGAGGCCCTGCTCGCCGCGCTGCGATGACTCGCCGCGGCAAGGATCACTCCCAAGGCAAGCGCATCTCCTTCTCGAGCAGCCACTTT
The DNA here is from genome assembly GCA_035501995.1 of Anaeromyxobacteraceae bacterium. GTDB lineage: Bacteria > Myxococcota > Myxococcia > Myxococcales > Anaeromyxobacteraceae > Anaeromyxobacter_A. Next base: position 5,502 of record DATJVF010000263.1, on the reverse strand, counting down.
CGAGTTGCCATGGGAGGGGGGGCGGCAGCTGTCTCCCCGAGGTGGGTTTCACCTGTTCGGGTGAGGCTACGAATCCGATGCATCCGGACGAGTACGTGTTAGAACTCGACCTGTAACAAGACCGCAGCGGTCTATTTACGAGGGGAGCCCTCGATCGCGACCGGGCGCGGGAGATCCGGATGCTTCGCATCAGCAAGCTCACCGACTACGGCCTCGTGCTCCTCACGCACCTCGCCCAGCAGGCGGGCCGGGAGGTACGCACCGCGCAGGAGCTCGCCTCCGGTTCGCGGGTCCCGGTGCCGACGGTCTCCAAGATCCTGAAGGAACTCTCGAAAGCGGGTATCGTCCTCTCTCACCGCGGGCGCCATGGCGGCTACTGCCTGGCGCGGCCGCCCGACCAGATCTCGGTCGCGTCGGTGGTGGAGGCGCTCGAGGGTCCGGTGGCGCTCACCGAGTGCAGCACCCTCGCCGGGGAGTGCTCGCTCGAGCCCGACTGCCTCGCCAAGGGGCACTGGGGGCCTATCAGCCGGGCCGTGCAGCGCACGCTCCAACGGCTCCCGCTCTCCGCGCTCGGTCCGAGGCCGGTGAGGCTCGGACGCCCCCCTGCCGAGCAGGGCACGCACCTCGAGGTGATCTCGTGAACGACCAGGCCGTCCTGAAGGAGCTCACCGAGGGCAAGTACAAGTACGGCTTCGTCACCGAGGTCGAGGTCGACCAGGTGCCGAAGGGCCTCTCCGAGGGGGTGATCCGCGAGATCTCGCGGCGCAAGGGCGAGCCCGAGTGGATGCTCGAGTGGCGGCTCAAGGCCTTCCGCCACTGGCTCACCCTCGAGGAGCCGACCTGGCCGAACGTCCACTACCCGAAGATCGACTACCAGGACATCGTCTACTACTCGGCGCCCAAGCCGAAGAAGAAGCTCGGCTCGCTCGAGGAGGTCGACCCGGAGCTGAGGCGCGCCTTCGAGAAGCTCGGCATCCCGCTCGCCGAGCAGGCGCGGCTCGCCAACGTGGCGGTGGACGCGGTCTTCGACTCGGTGTCGGTGGCCACCACCTTCAAGGCCAAGCTGGCCGAGCAGGGGGTCATCTTCTGCTCCTTCTCCGAGGCGGTGAAGGAGCACCCCGAGCTCGTGCAGCGCTTCCTCGGCTCGGTGGTGCCCGCGACCGACAACTTCTTCGCCGCCCTCAACTCGGCGGTCTTCTCCGACGGCAGCTTCGCCTACATCCCGAAGGGCGTGCGTTGCCCGATGGAGCTCTCCACCTATTTCCGCATCAACGCCTCGGAAACCGGACAGTTCGAGCGCACGCTCATCGTCGCCGACGAGGGGGCCAAGGTGTCCTACCTCGAGGGCTGCACGGCGCCGGTGCGCGACGAGAACCAGCTGCACGCGGCGGTGGTGGAGCTCGTGGCCCTGCCGGGCTCCGAGATCAAGTACTCCACGGTGCAGAACTGGTACCCGGGCGACGCCGAAGGCAAGGGTGGCATCTACAACTTCGTGACCAAGCGCGGGAAGGTCGGCGAGAGGGCCAAGATCAGCTGGACCCAGGTGGAGACCGGCTCGGCCATCACCTGGAAGTACCCGAGCTGCATCCTGCAGGGCGACGACAGCGTGGGGGAGTTCTACTCGGTGGCCCTCACCAACCACCGCCAGCAGGCCGACACCGGGACCAAGATGATCCACATCGGCCGGCGCAGCCGCTCGACCATCGTCTCGAAGGGCATCAGCGCCGGCCGCGGCCAGAACACCTACCGGGGGCTCGTCAAGGTGCAGAAGGGCGCGGAGGGCGCCCGCAACTACTCGCAGTGCGACTCGCTGCTCATCGGCGATCGCTGCGGCGCCCACACCTTCCCCTACATCGAGGTGAAGAACCCGACCGCCCAGGTGGAGCACGAGGCCACCACCTCCAAGATCGGCGAGGACCAGCTCTTCTACTGCCGCCAGCGCGGCATCGCGCAGGAGGACGCCATCTCCATGATCGTGAACGGCTTCGCGCGGCAGGTCCTGAAGGAGCTGCCCATGGAGTTCGCGGTGGAGGCCCAGAAGCTGCTCGGCATGAGCCTCGAGGGCTCGGTCGGCTAGAGGGGCGCGATGGAGAAGAAGGACGTCATGCTGCGCATCGAGGGGCTGAAGGCCCAGGTGGCCGGACAGCCCATCCTGCACGGGCTCGACCTCGAGGTCCGCCGCGGCGAGCTGCACGCGCTCATGGGGCCGAACGGCTCGGGCAAGAGCACGCTCGCGGGGGTGCTCGCCGGCAACGAGGTCTACGAGGTGACCGCCGGAACGGTGACCCTCGACGGGGAGGACCTGCTCGGCCTCACCCCCGAGAAGCGCGCCGCCCGCGGGGTCTTCCTGGCCTTCCAGTACCCGGTCGAGATCGCGGGGGTGAGCAACATGTACTTCCTGCGCACCGCGCTCAACGCCCTGCGCAAGGCGCGCGGGGAGGAGCCGCTCGACGCGATGGACTTCCTCGCCGTGGCGCGCGAGCGCATGAAGATCGTGAAGATGGACCCCTCCTTCGCGAACCGCGGGGTGAACGAGGGCTTCTCGGGGGGAGAGAAGAAGCGCAACGAGATCGTGCAGATGGCGGTCCTCGAGCCCAAGCTCGCCATCCTCGACGAGATCGACTCCGGCCTCGACATCGACGCCCTGCGGGTGGTGGCCGAGGGCGTGAACAGCCTGCGCTCCAGGGAGCGCTCGATGATCGTGGTGACCCACTACCAGCGGCTCCTCGACTACATCCGGCCCGACCGCGTGCACGTCATGGCGGGCGGCCGCATCGTGACGCGCGGGGGTCCCGAGCTCGCCCTCGAGCTCGAGGAGAAGGGCTACGGCTGGATCGAGAAGGAGCCGCCCCCCGCGGCAGCGGAGGCGCGCCGGTGAGCGGGGCGGAGGCGAGCTTCGCCGAGCAGCTCGGGCGGGCGACCGTCCGGGGCGAGCCGGCCTTCGTCGGCGCCCTGCGCGCCAAGGGGCGCGAGGCCTTCCTCCGCCTGCACCTGCCCTCGCAGCGCCACGAGGACTGGCGCTACACGAGCCTCGCCGCCCTGGCCGAGCGGCCCTTCGCGCCGGCCGGCCCGGCGAGCGCCCCCGCCAAGGACCTGCCGGCCGCGCCCAGGCTGGTCTTCGTGAACGGCCGGCTCGACCCCCGGGCGAGCGACCTCGCGGGGCTTTCGGCGGGCGTGCGCCTCTCCGGCCTCGCCGCCGCCCTGCGCGAGCGGCCGGCCCTGCTCGAGCCGCTCCTCGGCGCCGGGGCGCCGCGCGAGGACGCCTTCCTCGCCCTGAACGCGGGCCTCTTCGAGGACGGCGCGCTCGTCGAGCTCGGCGAGGGCGCGAAGAGCGAGCGGCCGCTCCAGCTGGTCTTCTTCTCGATCGCGACCCAGCCGGTCGCCTCGCATCCGCGCAACCTCGTCCTCGCCGCCCCGGGCTCGCAGGCCACCGTGGTCGAGCACTACCGCGGCGAGGGCCCCTACCTCGTGAACGCACTCACCGAGATCGCCCTCGCCGAGGGGGCGGTGGTGGAGTACGACCGCCTGCAGGAGGAGGGCCCGCAGGCCTTCCACCTCGGGCACCTCGAGGTGAGGCAGGGCGCGCAGAGCCGCTTCACCGGGGAGTCTTTCGCCCTGGGGGGGCTCCTCGCCCGGGTCGAGCTCCGGGCGCGCCTCGCCGCCGAGCAGGCGACCTGCGACCTCTTCGGCCTCTACCTGGGGAGCGGCGGCCAGCTCCTCGACCACCTGGTGGAGGTCGACCACGCCGGCCCGCGCTCGCAGAGCCGGGAGGTCTTCAAGGGCATCCTCGACGGGAGGGCGCGCGGCGTCTTCGCCGGGCGCATCCGGGTGCGCGAGGGGGCGCAGAAGACCGACGCCGACCAGGTGAACTCGAACCTGCTCCTCTCCGACGACGCCACCATCGACACCAAGCCCCAGCTCGAGATCCTGGCCGACGACGTGAAGTGCTCGCACGGCGGCACCGTCGGGCAGCTGCGCGAGGACCAGCTGTTCTACCTGCGCACCCGCGGCGTGCCGCTGCCCCTCGCCCGTGCCATGCTGACCTGGGCCTTCGCGAGCGAGATGGTGGACAAGCTCGGGCCCGACGAGCTGCGCGTCCGCCTCGCGCGGGCGGTGCAGGCCAGGCTCCCGGGCGGTGCCCTCTTGCGGGAGGTGGCGTGATGGTGGCGCAGGTGCACCCGAGCCCTCCCGAGGCCGAGGTGGTGAGGCTGCACCGGCCGGTGCACGAGGCCTACGACGTCGAGCGCGTTCGCTGCGACTTCCCCATCCTGGCCCGCCCGGTGCGCGGGCGGCCGCTCGTCTACCTCGACAGCGCCGCCACCACCCAGAAGCCGCGCCCGGTGGTGGAGGCCATGGCGCGCTTCTTCGACCAGGAGAACGCCAACGTCCACCGGGGGGTGCACTTCCTCTCCGAGCGGGCCACCGAGGCCTACGAGGGGGCCCGCGAGCGGGTGCGGCGCTTCCTCAACGCCCGCCAGGCGAGCGAGCTGGTCTTCGTGCGGGGCACCACCGAGGCCCTGAACCTGGTGGCCTTCACCTTCGGCCGCGCGCGGGTCGGCCCCGGCGACGAGGTGCTGGTCTCCGCCATGGAGCACCACTCGAACATCGTCCCCTGGCAGATGCTGTGCGAGGAGCGGCGGGCGAAGCTGGTGGTGGCCCCCATCGACGACCGGGGCGTGCTCCTCCTCGACGAGCTCGAGCGCCGCCTGGGGCCGCGCACCCGGGTGCTGGCGGTGACCCACGTCTCGAACGCGCTCGGGACGGTGAACCCGGTGAAGCGCATCGTGGAGATCGCCCACGCCCACGAGGTCCCAGTGGTGGTGGACGGGGCCCAGGGCGCGCCCCACCTGCCGGCCGACGTGCAGGACCTCGACTGCGACTTCTACGCCTTCAGCGGCCACAAGATCTACGGGCCGACCGGCATCGGCGTGCTCTACGGCAAGGCCGAGCACCTCGAGGCCATGCCGCCCTGGCAGGGCGGCGGCGACATGATCCTGTCGGTCACCTTCGAGAAGACCACCTACAACCGCATCCCCTACCGCTTCGAGGCCGGTACCCCCAACATGGCCGGAGCGGTCGGGCTGGCCGCCTCGCTCGACTGGCTGGCGGCCCTGCCGCTCGAGGCGGCGCGCGCCCACGAGGAGGCCCTGCTCGCCTACGGGACCGAGGTCCTTTCGTCCGTCCCAGGGCTCCGCATCGTCGGCACCGCCCCCGACAAGGTGGCCGTGCTCTCCTTCGTCTTCGAGGACATCCACCCCCACGACATCGGGACGGTGCTCGACCGGGAGGGCATCGCGGTCCGGACCGGCCACCACTGCGCGCAGCCCCTCATGCTGCGCCTCGGGCTGCAGGCCACGGTGCGCGCCTCGCTCGGGCTGTACAATACCCGCGGCGAGCTCGACGCCCTCAAGGCCGGGCTCGAGAAGGTGAGAAGGATGTTCGCATGAGCTCCGAGCTCGACGACCTCTACCAAGACGTGATCCTCGACCACGGCCGCAAGCC
>DATJVF010000262.1:0-3436 GCA_035501995.1 Anaeromyxobacteraceae bacterium | reverse complement strand
CAGGCCGCCTCGAGACTGTCCTCGCGCACGGTGCAGGGGACCTGGCCGAGGCGCTCCTCGCTGCCCGGGAAAGGTCGCCCCTCCTCGACGCGCTCTCCTCGGGCCAGCCCGTCTGGCTCGTGGACCGAGGCGAGCTCGCAGAGCTGTACCCGTCGCTCGAGCCCCTGCGGTCGCGGCGGGACGACGGCGGATGGGGGGCGGTACCGCTCCGGATGGAGGGGCGCGACGTGGGCGCGCTCGTGGTCGCATTCCCGCCGGGGCGCGTTCCCCATGCCGAGGACCGGACCTTCGTCCTGGCCCTCGCCCAGCAAGGTGCGCAGGCGCTGGAGCGGGCCCGACTCTACGAGGCGCAGCGGCTCGAGGCGGAGCGGCTCACCCAGCTGCACGCGGCAACCGTCGCCCTCTCGGGCGCCGCCACGCCGGCGGACGTGGCCACGGCCACCCTGGCCGCGGCGGCCCTGCTCGGCGCCACCGCCGTCGAGCTGCACGGCCTCACCTTTTCGGACCGGCCCTCGCTCGTGGCGCGAAAGGGGGGGGTCGCGGGCGCTCCCGAGGCCGCCGGCCTGGCGGCGGAGGTGGCGGAGTCGGGGCGGGCGCTCTGGATCGAGTCGCGCGAGGAGCTCTCGGCCCGGTTCCCGGAGCTTTTCGCACGCCGGGAGGAGGCCACCTGGGCGGCGGTGCCGCTGCTCGCCCTGGGCGCGCCGAGCGGAGCCCTCGTAGTCGCTCTTTCGGCAGCACGGAAGCTGGAACCGGAGGAGCGGCTCTTTCTCCGCATGCTCGCCATGCCCTGCGCGGCCGCCCTGGAGCGCATCCGCTTGGCCGAGGCCGCCGCTCACGAGCGCCGCGCGTCGGAATGGCTGGCCGCCCTTCTCGAGGGCGCGCTCACCGCTGCCCCCGTCGGGCTGGCCCTGCTCGACGAGGACATGAGGATCGTGCGCACCAGCAATCGCCTCGCACGCCTCGCCGGCCTGCCGGAGGACGTCCACCGCGGGAGGACGCCGCTCGAGCTCTTCCCCGGGCTGCCCGGCCCGGCGCTCACCGCCGCCTTCCGGCGCGCCCTCTCCTCGGGCGAGAAGGTGGAGCTGGAGGTCTCGGGCGAGACCCGCGGGTCTCCCGGGGCCACCAGGCGCCTCGCCATCACCTTCTACCCCGTGCGCGTGGCCGGCCGGATCGTCGGGGCGGGGATCTTGGTGAGGGAGAAGGGGGTCGGGGAGGCCCGCTGACCGGGAGGCGGCGGCTCACCCGAGGAGCACCCCCTCCGCAAAGAGGGCCGCGGCGAGGAGCATGCCATCGGCGCCTCTGGGTCCGACGAGTTGGACGCCGACGGGGAGCCCGTGCGGGCCTTTGGCACCCGGCAGGCTCAGGCAGGGAACGCCGAGGAACGTCCAGATGCGGTTCAGGGCCGGGTCGCCGGTGGAGAGGAGCCCCTCCGGCGCCTCCCCCGGCGCGCTCGGGGTGAGGAGGACGTCGAACCGGCCGAAGACCCCGGACAGCCGGGCCCGCGCCCGGTCCCTCAGGGCGAGCGCCCGGGCATAGACCGAGGGCGGCGTCGCCTCGCCTTTCGCAAGGAGATCCCGGAACTGCGAGGAGAGCCGCTCCCGCTCCTTGGGCCCGAGCGAGCGATAGGCCCCCGTCGCCTCGAACGCCATCACCTCGCCCTGCGCCTCGCCGAGGCCGTCGAATCGTTCGCCCTCCTCGCCCACCCGGGCGCCCGCCCGAGAAAGGCGGTCCGCCGCGTAGTCCACGGCGGCACGAGACTCCGGCGCTGCCGCCGTCCAGGCCTCGGTCCGGCAGACGCCGACCCGAAGGCCCCCGCCCACCTCCCCCTCGGCGGGGGCGGCCGGCCCCAGCGGAATCCCGAGCGCCTCTGCGAGAAGGGGCAAGTCGGCGGCCGCCCGCGCCAGGATCCCAAGCGTGTCGAGGGAGGTCGGAGCGAGCGGAGTGACCCCATCGAGGCGAACGAGCCCATGGCTGGGCTTGTAGCCAACGACGCCGCAGTAGGAGGCGGGCCGGATGAGCGAGCCGGCGGTCTGCGAGCCCAACGCGGCCGGGACCATGGCCGCCGCGACCGCGGCCGCCGAGCCGCTGGAGGAGCCCCCGGGCGTGCGCGATGGGTCGCGCGGGTTACGGGTCGCCCCCGGAGCATAGTAGGCGAGCTCGGTCGTGACGGTCTTCCCCAGGATGACCGCTCCCGCGTGTCGCAGGGCGGCGACGCAGGCGGCGTCCAGAGCGGGGCGCCGCCCCTCGAAGAGCGCGCTCCCCCGGGCCGTGGGCATGTCGGCGGTATCGACGATGTCCTTCACCCCGACCGGCAGGCCATGGAGGCACCCGGGCCGGCCGCGGGCGTCCGCGGTGCGGGCCTGGGCGAGCGCCAGCTGGGGATCGAGGTACGCGAAGGCCCGGATCCGCGGCTCCTCGGCGGCGATGCGGTCGAGACAGGCGGCGACCAGGGCCTCGGAGGTGAGGCGCCCCGTCGCGAGGAGCCCGGCGGCCTCGCGAGCGGTGAGCAGATGGGCATCCATGTCGGCCTTGGTGGGAAAGCATACCGGAGGGCGGCGGCGCCGGGAGGGAGCCGCAAAGGGCTGGCTCCGCTCGCTCCACCCCGCGCACCCCGGCCGCCCGATCGTCTCGGGGTCGTGGGATACCCGGCGGTGGGCTGGAAGGGGAGGCTCGGAGGCGGAGGCAAATGACCGCCATGGTCTTCACCCCCGCGCTCGCGCTCGGACACGAGGAGATCGACTCCCAGCACCGGGAGCTGTTCCGACGCGCAGGCCAGCTGCTCGAGGCCATGATGGCGGGCGACCAGGCGGGGGTCTCGCGGCTGTTCGAGTTCCTGGGCTCGTACGTCGTGGATCACTTCGCGGCCGAGGAACGGCTCATGGTCGAGAGCCACTACCCTGGCTACGCCGTGCACAAGGCGGCTCACGAGCGCTTCGTTCGCGACTACGAGTCGCTCCGCAGGCTCCACGCGGACAGCGGGTCGAGCACCGCGGTGGCCATCAAGGCCCGGGCGTGGATCTCGGACTGGCTCAAGTCGCACATCGGCAACACCGACCAGCTGCTCGCGCGCCACCTCCTCAAGCGTTCCGCGTAGTCGAAGGCCTTTGGGAGCCCGCCCTCGGCTCGGCCTTCACCGAACCCTTGAGAGACATTGGAGGAGCGGCCCCCCTGGGCGGTCGGCGCCTTCCTTCCGAGTCCGGGAGCCTCCGGCTGCACTGCGACCGCCGAGGCGCGCGGTTATCTCCCGGCCCGGGCGCAAGCGCGCAGGAGACCGGATGATCGACCAAGCGGTGGTGCAGTACCCCCTGGAAGGGGTAGCCCATAGGAGCCGGATCAACGATTTTTCCATCCAGGTTGCCACCGCAAACGGGTCGGGGTCGCAGAGCTCGAACACGGTGCTCCTCCGGTCGCTCTTCCAGATGGGGGTGCCGGTCTC
>DATJVF010000261.1:0-3764 GCA_035501995.1 Anaeromyxobacteraceae bacterium | reverse complement strand
CGGGCGGCCGGGTACTCACCGTGTGCGCCCTCGGCTCGGGCCTCGCGGAAGCGCGGGAGCGCGCCTACCGGGCGCTCTCCCGGATCTCGCTGCGGGGCGGCCACTATCGCAAGGACATCGGGGTCCACTAGCCAGGGAGCGAGCGCGCCATGCGACCGAGAGTCCTCATCGTCATGGGGTCGGACAGCGACTTCGAGGTGATGCAAGAGGCCAGGAAGGCGCTCGACGAGATGGGGGTCGCCTGCGAGATGCGGGTGTCGTCGGCCCACCGGACGCCGCAGCGCACCGGCGAGCTCGCGCGCGAGGCCGCGGCCCGGGGCCTGGAGGTCATCATCTGCGGAGCCGGGGCCGCCGCCCACCTCGCCGGCGTCGTCGCCGCCGAGACCGAGCTCCCGGTGCTGGGCGTCCCGCTCGCCTCGACCGACCTCGGCGGGCTCGACGCCCTGCTCGCCATGGTGCAGATGCCGGGAGGGGTCCCGGTTGGCACGCTCGCCATCGGCAAGTCCGGCGCCCGCAACGCTGGACTCCTCGCCGCGCGCATCCTCGCGAGGTCTGACCCGGCGGTGGCAGCCCGTGTGAAGGAGCAGCGCGAGCGCATGGGGCGGGACGTCGAGGCGAAGGACCAGGCCCTGCAGACGCGCCTCGCCGACGCCGAGAAGAAGTGATGCGCCTCGGGCGGCCGGCCGCGGAGGCCTTGCGCGCGAGCCCTGGCCCGCCCGCATGACCGCGCTCGACCGCTACCTGGCGCGGGAGATCCTCCTGCCGTTCGCGGCGAGCGTGCTCTTCCTCACCCAGGTCCTCCTCGCCACCCAGATCCTGGCCCAGGCGGACGTCCTGCTCGGGGCGGGGGTCTCCTTCCGGGACCTGGTGTCGGTGATCGGCGACCTCATCCCCCACTTCCTCGGCTACGTGCTGCCGGTCTCGTTCTTGCTGGGGGCGGTCCTGGGGCTCGGCCGCCTGACCGAGGACCGCGAGATGGTGGCGCTGGGGGCGGCGGGCGTCTCGCCCTTGCGGCTCGTGCCGGTCCCGCTCGTGCTCGGGCTCGCGGCCTCGGTCCTGGCGCTGTGGGTCGGGCTCGTGCTCGAGCCGGCCGGCCTGCGCGACGCGCGGCTGCGCCTCAACGACCTCATCCGCCGCAACGTCTCGCGCGACGTCCAGGCCGGGGTCTTCTTCGAGGACATCCCGAACTTCACGCTCTACGCCGAGTCCACCGCGGGAGGCCGGTGGAGCCACGTCCTGCTCTCCGACCGGACCGATCCCACCGCGCCGCTCCTCGCCCTCGCCCAGGGCGGACACCTCGAGCCGACGGGAGCGGGCGAGGGCATGGAGCTCGAGCTCGACCAGGGCGAGATCCACCGCGAGGAGCTGCAGTCGGACGAGTACTTCTCCGGACATTTCAGCGCGGCCACCATCACGCTCGGCCTGGGGGCGGCCCTGTCGGATCGAAACCGGCTCATCGGTTCCCCCTTCGAGCTCGGCCCGCGCGAGATCGTGGCCCGGGCCCGGGTCGCCAAGGAGCCCGAGACGGCGAGGCGCTGGTGGACCTTCCTGCACCGGCGCATCGCCGGGCCGGTGGCGATCGTGGCCTTCGCGCTCCTCGCCGTGCCCCTCGGCATGGCCCACCGCGGGGGCCGGGCCTTCGGCTACACGGCCACGCTCCTCGCCGTGATCGCCTATTACGCCCTCCTGCGCCTCGGCGAAGGGCTCTCGTCCCGCGGCACCCTGGCGGCCTGGATGGGACCCCATCTGCCCAACGTCGCGACCGCGCTCCTCGGGGTGGCGCTCGTCGCCCTGGTGGAGCTCCGCGGGCTCGGGACGAGGCGATGAGGATCTTCGCGTACGTCTTCCGGCGCGCGGTCGCGGCCTTCCTGGGCGCGCTTCTCGCCGTGGTGCTCATCTTCCTGGTGGTGGACTTCGCCGAGAACGCCGCCATCTTCCACGGTCCCGGCTGGTTCGGGGCCGTCCTCGAGCTCTACGCCAACCGCGCGCTGGTGGTGGCCTACCAGACCGCTCCCGCCGCCCTCCTCCTCGCCGCGGCGGTGACCGCGAGCGACCTGCGTCGCACCCGCGAGTACACCGCCATGCGTGCGCTCGGCCTCGGCCCCTTCTGGGTGGCCGGGCCGGTGCTGCTCCTCTCGGTGGTCCTGGCCGCCGTCCAGATCGGCGCCGGCGACGCCATCGTGGTGCGCGCCACCGCGCGCGCCGACGAGATCCTCTCCCAGCGCTTCCACCGCACCGGGACCTCCCAGGAGCCCAAGCGCTGGTTCCGCGGGCGGAGCGGGCGGCGCATCTACCACCTGCGCGGGAGCGGGGAGGGGGGGACCTTCGAGCGGGTCACCATCCTGGAGGTGACGACGGATTTCCGCCTGGCCCGCCGCATCGATGCTGCCCGCATGTCCCCCGGGAGCGTCGCCGGCGAGTGGGTGCTCGAGGGCGTCGCCGAGCGCACCTTCCACGACGACGGGAGCATCGCCCTCGACGTCACCCCGCGCCGGACCTACCGGTTCGAAGAGGACCCGGGGGCCTTCGCCCTGCGCCCAGGGCGACCCTCGCAGCTGCGCCGGAGGGTCCTCGGCCAGCAGATCGCGCTCCGGCGCCGGCTGGGGCTTCCTGCCCAGGACTTCGTCATGGAGTGGCACCACCGCCTCTCCTACCCGCTCGCCGCCGTCCCGGCCGGCCTGGTGGCGCTCGGGCTGGCGCTCCGCCGCGAGCGCCGCGGCCACATCACGGCGGCACTGCTCGAAGCGGTGGGGGTCTCGCTCGTCTTCTGGGCGGTGCAGGGGCTCTTCTGGTCGCTCGGGATCGCCGGGCGCCTGTCGCCAGCCATGGCGGCCTGGGTGCCGGACGGCCTCTTCCTCCTGGTGGGCCTGTTCGCGCTCAGGCGTTACGCCTGACGGACCAGCGCCCGTGCTAACCTCTCGTGCGCATGGCGGACGGTGAAGTCGCGGCCGCGCGGCCGGCCCCTCGCTCTCTCGGGCTCGAGCGCGCCCTCGAGCAGCTGGCGCTCTTGGGAGTCCTCACCCACGCTGCCTTCCTGCCCATCTCCGTCGCCGGCATGCAGATCGGCCTCGCCGTGGCGCTCGCCGCGCTCCTCGGGCTGCGCCTCGCCGGCCGACCGGTGTGGGCGCACAGCGGGCTCGACCTCCCGTGCCTGCTCTTCTGCGGGGCGGCGGTGGCCTCGCTCGCCCTCGGTACGCTCGGCGGCTCGCCCCCGGTCGGCTGGCACGAGGCCACGCTGTGGCGGTCGCTCCTCTCGCCCCTCGTCGTGGTCTCGGCGCTGGAGGTCGGGCGCGCGCGGACGGGCAGGCCCTCGACCGAACCGCGCCGGCTGGCGCTGCTCGCCCTCACCGTGTGGGCCTGCGCCGCGCTCGTGCCGAGCGTCGTCGCCTGGCTGCAGTTCTTGACCGGGTTCGACCCCCTGCACGCGCTCGGGTTGCGTCGGGAGACGGTGCACGCGGTGGTCCCGGTCTACCCCGAGCACTACGCCGCGGTCGGCTTCTTCCGCTGGTACCAGCGCCTCGCCCATAACCTCCTGCCCCCCCTCTGCGTCGCGGCCGCCGTGGCGCTGCACGGCCGGGTGGGACGGCGGCAGCGGGCCCTGTTCCTCGTCGCATCGCTCGGAGCGGCCGCCGCGGTGGTCCTCACCCTCTCGCGGGCCGCCTGGGTGACCCTCCTCCTCGCCGGCTTCGTGGTCTTGGTCTTGGGCCGGAGCACGCGCCGCTGGGCTCTCCCGCTCACGCTCGCGACTGCCCTCGCCATGACCC
>DATJVF010000260.1:0-5810 GCA_035501995.1 Anaeromyxobacteraceae bacterium | reverse complement strand
CATTGGGCGGAGAGATCTTCTTAGATCGTCGATTGTCCCGTGGCCTCCGGTCACTCGTCCGCGAGCGGCCGGGTTTTTTCATCTCCGCCAGGCGTCGCAGTGGTTCCGCTCGCTTTTAGGTGCGCGGCGCGCTCTTTGTGCGCATTTGGGTCGGGGGGCGCCCCCATTGGCACGGAATGCCGGCACGAGGCGGAACGCTCGCCCGCCACCTCACCCGTCAAGGACGGGGCGCGCCCTTTACTCCACTCCCTGTTCTGGTACTCTCCGCGCGGCAGTCGACAACCAGCTCAGGAAGGACGGGTCCGATGGCGAAGGCGGTGCGTAAGGACGGCGGGAGCAAGGCGAAGACTGAGGTGACGGCGGCCGGGACCGCGCCGGCGAGGCCGCGCGAGGCCACCGTGCACTCCCTCCCGACGCCCACGCCAGCGGCCCCGGTGAAGAGCGCGACGCCCTCCCCGCAGGCCTTCGCCTGCCAGTGGAGTGCGGGGCCGAGCGGCAGCGGGAGGCTGTCGGTCAGCTACGCCGGGCCGCTCGCGGGGCACAGCGAGGCCTACCTGCGCTTCGGGGTCCGGCGCGAGGGCGGCGCGCCCTGGGGCGAGGCGCGCGAGGTGAGGCTGCGCAGCGAGGGCGCCCGCTCGAGCGCTGCGCTCGAGATCGGGCCCGGCGCCACCGTGGCCGGCATCGACTTCGCCGTGCGCGCCGGCGAGGGCTGGGACAACGGTGGCCGGGCCCCGCTCGGCTACTACGAGTGGCGGCCCGGGGGCGAGCTCGTGGTCCTCGAGTAGGCTCCCGGGCGCCCCCCAAGCGCTCGAAAGGGGTCGGCGGTTCAAGGTGAGGCGGCGCCCTGCCGGCCCGCGCTCACCGCCGGGCTCGGCCGCCCCGCGCGCTCCCGCTGGGCCCGCTCGACCCGGAAGGCCTGCAGGCGCGGGCCGACCTCGCCCGGATCGGCCTCCACCACGCTCGGGTGAGCCAGCACTGCATAGGCGTAGGCCCTGCACCTCGGCCGCCCGGCGAGGGCCGAGCGGGCCCGGGGCCGCAGCGCCTCGGCGGCGCGCAGGCGGCGCACGAAGGGTGCCAGGGCCGCGTCGACCAGGGTGAACGGCTGGCCCATGAAGAAGGGGCCGCCCGAGCGGGCGAGGTGCGCCTCGACCTTGCCGAGCGCCTCGGCGAGCGCGGCGCGGGGCCGCTCGAGCGCCTCGCCCTCCTCGCCCGTCGCCAGGGCCTGCTGCACCTTGGCCGCGCTGGGCATGATCGCCTCGTTCGCGAAGACGATCCACCCGCGCGCCTCGGCCCGGGCGATGGGGTCCTTGGGGAAGAGCTCCGGGCGAGGGTAGAGCTCCTCGAGGAGCTCGTTGATGACCATGGACTCGAAGATCGGTCGGCCGTCGACGAGGAGCACGGGCACCCGGCCCATGGGCGAGAGGGCGAGGAACCAGCCCGGCTTGTTCCGCAGGTCGATGTACTCCACCTCGTGCGGGACGCGCTTCTCGAGGAGCACGATGCGGCTTCGCTCGACGTACGGGCAGAGGTCGAACGAGATGAGCTTCAGCCGGTGGTCCATGGCGCCTGAGCCCTCCACGTCTCGCAGCGCAGCGCGAGCGCGTTCTCTCCTTACCGGGGGGAAAGGACCCGCGCTCGCCCCTCTCGGTCGGGGGGACGCTCGGGCGCCCCGAGCAAGCGCTCTTCAGGAGCGCCGGCGGGCGCCGCCCTGGAGGGCAAACTCGCGGACGGCCTCGTAGGGCTCGCACCCCACGAGGGCTCGATCGCCGATCACGAAGGTGGGGATGGCCGTCACCCCGCGGGCGAGGGCCTCCTCGCGCTTGGCGTCGATCCGCGCCAGGTAGGCCTGGTCCCTCGAGGCGGCCACGGCGGCCTGGCGGTCGAGCCCGGCCTCGGCCGCGATGGCGCCGAGGTCGAGATCGCTCTCGAGGTCGAGGCCGCGGCGCCAGTGGGCCTCCATGGCGAGGACCCGGAAGCGATCGAGCGCGCCCTGGTCGCGGGCGAACTCGGCCAACGCCAGGGCCCGGCGGGTGTTCGGCGAGCGGTCGCGGAGCCTCAGGTCGGCGATGCCGAAGCCGAGGGCGAACCGGCGCAGCCGCTCGTGCATCGGCCCGATGCGGTCCGCCCCGAACCTCCGGGAGAGCTCGAGGCCTCCCGGCGGCGTGTCGGGGTGCAGCTCGTAACCGTGCCAGTCGAGGACGACGTCCAACTCCTCTTGCAGCCTGACCAGGCTGCTATGCTCGGCGATGAAGCAGAACGGTCAGACGAAGTCGGTATAGAGCGTGAGCGCGGTGGACATGGCCCTACCGTAGCGAGGCGGCGGGCCGTTCTCCATCGAAAGCTTCGGGGGCTCGGGACCGCGGGCCTGCCCGCCCCCGAGGCGGGGTGTGCCGCCCGGAGGAGGTCACCTTGAGCGAAGGTGCGGTGGTGGTGGGGTCGTGGGGCGTGATCCTCTCGGGGGCGGCCGTCTTCGTGGCCCTCCTCTTCGTGAGCGCGCCCTACGGGCGCCACGCGCGGCGCGGGTGGGGGCCTTCGCTGTCCGCCCGCCTGGGCTGGGTCCTCATGGAGAGCCCCTCGGCCCTCCTCTTCGCCGGAGTCTACCTGCGAGGGCCCGACCACGCCGGCGAGGCTCCGCTCGTCCTCCTCCTCATGTGGGAGCTCCACTACCTCCACCGGGCGTTAGTGTTCCCCTTCCGCATGCGCATGGCTGGCCGGCGCATGCCGCTCTCGGTGGTCGGGATGGGCGCCCTCTTCAACGTGGTGAACGCCTCGCTGAACGGGCGCTGGGTCTCGGCCCTGGGCGCCTATCCGCAGGCCTGGCTCGGCGGGCCGCGCTTCCTGCTCGGGCTCGTCCTCTTCCTCGCCGGGCTGGCCGCGAACTGGCACTCGGACCGCGTGCTCGCGGCGCTGCGCGAGGGCCAGGGGGAGGATTACGCCATCCCGCGGCGCGGGCTCTTTGGCCTCGTCTCCTGCCCGAACTACCTGGGCGAGATCGTGGAGTGGACGGGCTGGGCCGTCGCGACCTGGTCCCTCCCCGGCCTCGCCTTCGCGATCTTCACCGCGGCGAACCTCGTGCCGCGCGCCCTCGCGCACCACCGCTGGTACCGGGTGCGCTTCCCGGACTACCCGCCCGACCGGCGCGCCCTCGTGCCCTTCCTGCTCTAGAGGATGCGGGCGGAGCTTGGGCCGCCGGACGTTCGCGGCCTCTACCCGTGCGGCCGCCCGACCCTCTTCGGGCGGGGGGGCGGCGTGGTACAGTCCGCCGCCCTCGCCCTCGAGGGCCCCTCTGCCCAGGCGGTGAGGCATGCAGCCGGCTCGAGAGCTCACCACCGATGCGGAGCGCCCCGGGGCGGGGCGGGCGGCCGGCCCTCGCGCACGGCGCGGGCTCGGGGTGGCCTACGTCGTCGCCTCCGCCCTGGCCTTCGGGAGCATGCCCATCCTGGCTCGGGTGGCCTACGCGTCGGGGGTGGACCCCGAGACCCTGCTCTTCCTGCGCTTCTCCATCGCCTCGGCCGTGCTGTGGGTCGCCTTCCTCGCCCGCCGGGCGGCGCTCCCGCGCGGGAGGAGCCTGGCCGTCCTCGCCGCCATGGGCGCCCTCGGCTACGCGGGCCAGGCCTTCTCCTACTTCACCGCCCTCACCCTCGCCTCGGCGGGCCTGGTGGCGCTCCTGCTCTACCTCTATCCGGCCCTGGTGGCCCTGCTCGCCAGGCTCGTCCTCGGCCACGCCCTCGCCCCGCGCCAGGTCGCCGCGGTGGCCCTGGCCTTCGTGGGCAGCCTCCTCACCATCGGTCGGGCCGGCGATGGCCGGCCGCTCGGGATCTTTTTCGGGATCCTCGGCGCCGTCATCTACGCGGCCTACATCCTGACCGGGAGCCGCCTGCCGCGGGAAGTGACCCCCACCGCCTCGGCCACCGTGGTGACGACCGCCGCCGCCCTGGTCTACGCGGCGGTGGGCTCGGTGCGCGGCCTCCATCTCCCGGCCACGAGGGGGGGCTGGGCGGCCGCGGTCGCCATCGCCATCGTGTGCACGGTCCTCGCCATCGCCTTCTTCCTCGCCGGGCTCGAGCGGCTAGGGCCCGTACACGCCTCCATCTACTCCACCGTCGAGCCAGCCTTCACGCTCCTCCTGGCGGCGGTCGTACTCGGCGAACGGGTGACGCTCTCGCGGCTCTGCGGCGGGGCGATCATCCTCGGGACGGTGGTGATGCTGGCCCGCGCGGACGCGGGCGCTCGGGGCTGAGTGCGGCGGTGAGCCCGCCGGGCGGCCGGTGCGGGCGTCGCCCCGCCTCCCCGGGAGATCCTCCACACCGGGCATCCGGGCGATCTCGCCCCGGGCGAACTTCCAGGCGAGCTGGACCACCCAGGAGACGGACCGGTCGAGCCGTGTCGCCACCGCCTCGATCTCCTCGAGCATCTCGACCGGCAGGTAGAGGCCCTGCTGCCGCTTGCACCTGGGCATGGCTGCCACCCACTGTGCGGGGCGAGGCCCCGCTCTCCGGGACGAGCCGCCCGCCGCGACGTCCCTGCCGCGGCGGGCTTTCGAGCGCTAGGCTACATTCCTCTGACCTCGGGCCGGCGCGAACGGCAACGCGCTGTACCCATGAAAGCAGGCGCGTCGCCCACTGCGGGCGGGCCCTCGGCCCCTGGCCCGCCCGTGGAGGGCCCCGCGGAACGGGGACCCCGGGCCGCTTTTCACCCTGAGTCATATATGGTTCGCCCCTTCAGCCCCGCAGAGGGGCAGGTAGCCGGGCGCGCTTGCCGACGGGTCGCGTGCGCGGTCGCGGGAGACTCCGAGGGCGGCTGGAGGTCGGGCCCTCGTGGGCGCTTGCGCCTGGAACGTCCCCCCTTGGGAGGGCACCGCCCGGGGAGCGGGGGCCGGCCCAGGGCCGGTGAGCGCCCGCCGTCCGGGGCTCTCGTCGCGCGCCGGGAGGTCGTGGGCGGCCCCCCGCGGGAGGGGCGCCGTTGCAGAGTGCAGGCCGCCTGCGGAGGCTGAGTTGCGAATCGCAACGGAGGCCGCTCGGGCGCTCGTGATCCCCCTGACTCCCTTGGCCCGCGAGGTGGCATCCCGGCTGCAGAGGTCTCCACGGCGAGGAGGGCGGTGGTAGGTAGGGGCTCTTCGGTCGCGGCCCCCCGCCGGCCTCGAAGCCCGCGTTTCACCCGGAGAGCGGTCATGCTCGACATCGTGCACCTCGTCGCCACCGGCGCCTTCTTCGTGGCGGCGATTGCCTACGCGGTCGGCTGTGACCGACTGTGAATCGAGGAGAGGCCCATGAGCTTCGAGTACGCCGTCGGCGTCGCCCTGGCCGTGCTCCTCACCGCCTACCTCGGCTACGCGCTCTTGCGCCCCGAGAAGTTCTAGCGAGCGCCCCATGACCGTGAACGGCTGGCTCCAGATCGGGCTCTATGCCCTGGTGATCCTGGCGCTCACCAAGCCCTTCGGGATCTACCTCCACCGCGTCTTCGAGGACGAGCGGCCGCCGTTCCCGCGCACGCTCGGCCGCCTCGAGCGGCTCCTCTACCGCCTGTGCGGCGTCGACCCGGGAAGGCAGCAGGATTTCAGGGGCTACGCCACCGCCATGCTCCTCTTCAGCGCCCCATGGTGAACATGCAGCTCGGCGAGGTCATCTTCGGGGGGGTGGGCGCCGGCCTCTACGGCATGCTGGTCATGGTGTTCCTGACCGTCTTCATCGCTGGCACCTCGCCTCGCCCTACAGCGCCATCCTCTCGGCGTTCATCTTCAACGCCGTCATCATCGTGCTCCTCATCCCGCTGGCGCTGCGGGGGGTGCGCTACCGCGCCCTGGGGGCGGC
>DATJVF010000259.1:0-4082 GCA_035501995.1 Anaeromyxobacteraceae bacterium | reverse complement strand
CGAGGACTTCCGGCGCGCCCTCGCCGTGGCCCTTCCGCCGCGGGCCGCCTACGAGGAGCGGGCCCCCATGGCGACCTTGGCCGAAGGGCCGGCGAAGCTCGTCGGCCTGCCCCCAGGGACCAGCCTCGTCTCGAGGCAATGGCTGAACCTCGACCTCGGTGGCGTGAAGGCCGACTACAGCGTGCCCGGCTTCGACCTCTACCAGCGCGGGAGCGGCTGGGAGGAGCGCCGGGTGACGCTCGAGCCCCTCCCGCCCGGCCTCTACCTCGTGCAGCTGGTCCAGGGCCGGGTGGAGGGCCAGGTGGTCCTCGTGATCACCGACCTCAAGGTCCAGGTGAAGCAGACCGACGGCGAGGTGCTCGTCCGGGTGGCCGGGAAGGACCTCGCCCCGGTGGCCGGGGCCGCGGTGCGCATCCGCTCGGCCGCGGGCGAGGGCCCCCACGGGGTGACCGACGACCGGGGCGAGGTCCGCCTCCCCACCCGCGAGCCGCGCCTTCTGGTCCTCACCAGCGCGGGCGGCGACACGGCGGTGGTCGATACCGACTTCTACTCGACCCTGGCGGCGGCGCCGGACGTCTTCGTCTACTCCGACCGCCCCATCTACCGGCCGGGCGACGCGGTCCATTTCCGGGGTCTGGTGCGTCAGCCGGACGCCTTTCTGTCCCGGCTCTTCACCCCGAAGGATCGGGAGGTGACGGTGACGCTCGCGGTGGCCGAGGGCCGCGAGGCCAAGGCACGCGCCCGCATCGACGAGTACGGTTCCTTCGAAGGAGCCCTGGAGGTCCCCGCCGACGCCGGCACAGGCGTCGTGCGCCTCACCGCCACCCTCGACGGCCAGCCCCACGGTGCCGAGGCGCGCGTCGAGGACTACGTGAAGCCCACCTTCTACCTGGAGATCGAGAGCTCCTCGGAGAGCGTGAGGCCGGGCGAGACCCTGCGGGCGAAGCTCAGGGCCCGCCGCTTCGCCGGCGGCCCGCCGGCGGGGGCCCGCTACGAGGCCTTCCTCTACCGTTCTCTCGTCGACGCGCCCGCCTGGGTCGACGACGCCGGGCTGGGTGGCCAGGGCAGCGCGGTCACCTACGGCTCGGCCTCCACCACCGAGGGCCAGCTGTCGATCCCGGTCCGCCTCTACTCCAGCGTCGACGCCCGGAACCCCAGGGACGAGGGCGACCCGTGGGCCTCGGCGGCCGCGCTCGACCCGGCCGGCGAGGCCGACCTCGAGGTGTCGGTGCCCCCCCTCGGCAGCGGAGACGAGCGGTACCCCTGGCGCTACGTCCTCTCGGTACGCGTGCGCGACGATCAGGGGGCCTTCGCCAACGGATCGCGAGCCTACTTCCTCGCCCCCAGCGACGTGGTGGCGAGCGTGCGGCCGGCGGCGGCGGTGACGCTGGCCGGCAGGGAGGTGCCTCTCGCGGTGAGGGCCACCGGGCTCGGCGGGAGGCCCTACCCCGGGGCGGCCGGCCGGGTCGAGTACCGCCTGCGCAGGGCGAGCGGCGACGAGAGGGCGGTGTCCGAGAAGAGCTTCACCACCGGGCCGGACGGCGTGTGGCGCGACCGCATGCCGGCCCCGGACGCCGGCACGGTGGTCGCCCGCGTCACCTTGCGGGACCAGGCCGGCCACCCGTGGCAGGGGGAGGCGACGCTCCTCGTGGCCGGCCGGAGGGGCGAGGAGATCGCGCGCGTGCCGTCCTTGCAGCTCGCCTCGCGCGAGGTGCCTCTCGCGCCGGGCGACGAAGCCGAGGTGGTGGCCCTCTTCCCCGCCGGGTGGGGCCCGGGGGGTAGGGACTCCGGCCGGGTGTGGGTGACGCTCACCGGGTCCGCGATCTTCGAGTCGCGGCTCGTGAAGGTCGAGGGCCTCTCGCTCGTCTACCGCTTCCCCATCGAGCGACGCTTCGGGAGCGCGGTCTCCCTCTCGGTGGCCCACCCGACCGCGGCCGGCCGCTGGGTCGAGCGCACCGCCTCGTTCCGGATCGTCCCGCCCGAACGCGTCCTCAGGGTGGCGGTGACGCCGGAGCGCGCCGAGGCCGAGCCGCTCGGCCCGCAGAGCCTGTCCTTGCGGGTGACCGACCACGACGGCCGGGGGGTGCGCGCCCAGGTGTCGGTGGGCGTGGTCGACCGGGCCGTCTACGCCGTGCAGGGCGAGTTCAGGCCCCGGGTCCTGGAGTTCTTCTACCCGCTCACCCGCAACAACGTCTCCACCTTCACCTCCGCCGAGTTCCAGGCCTACGGGTACGGCGAGGCCCTGGCGCGCGCCTTCGGACGCCCGCGCCAGGCCTTCGCGGCCGTGAAGCCCCCCGTGCAGGCGCGGGAGGTCGACACCGCCTACTGGAACCCAGCGGTGGTGACCGACGAGGACGGCCGGGCCAGGGTGACCTTCTCCTTGCCCAAGAACCAGACCCTCTGGAGCGTCACGGCGGTGGCGGCCGACGCCTCGGGCCGCTTCGGCGAGGGCGCCGCCGAGTTCGCCGCCCGCGGGGGGACGCTCCTCGTCGCCGCGGTGCCCTCCTTCCTGCGCGAGGGCGATCGCGCGGTCGGCTCGGTGCGGGTGGCGCGGGGCGAACGGGGTGGCGGTCAGGCCATCGCCCTGCGCCTGGTCGCGGAGGGCGCGCTCTCGTCCGACCCGGTCGAGGAGTCCATCGCCCTCGCCCAGGGCTCGGAGCGGATCGTCCCGGTGAGGCTCAACGCCACCCGGGCCGGCGAGGGCCGCCTGGTCCTCACCGCCTCGGGCGACGAACGGCCGCTCACCGACCGCCGGGACATCCCGGTGAGGCCGGCCTCTCTCGAGATCGCGGTCTCGGCCTCGGCCTTCGGCGGAGGCCGGCTCGTGCTCCCCGTGCCGCCCGGCGGCGAGGTCCAGGAGGTCTCCCTGGCCCTCAGACCCTCGATGGTCGCGCTGGCCCTTGGGGAGGTCGAGGACCTCCTCACCTACCCTTACGGTTGCCTGGAGCAGCTCGTCGCCACCACCATCCCCGACGTGGCGCTCTACCGGGTCCTCGACAAGGCCGGGGCGCTCGAGGGCCTCGACGCGCCCGCGCGCGCCCTCCTCTCGGAGGCGCGCTCCCGCTCGGTCCAGGGGATCGACCGGATCCTGGCCCTGGAGCGGCCGGGCGGCGGCTTCACCTGGTTCTCGGGCTACCATGAGGTGTCGGTCCCGCTCACCCTCATCGCCCTCGACGGCCTGGCCCACGCGGTGGACGCCGGCCTCCTCAGCCCGACCGAGCCGCGCCTCGTCGAGTCGGCCGGCTGGCTCGCCGCACGCGAGGGGCTGTCGCTGCCGCAGGACGCCACCCGCGCCTACGTGCTCGCCCGCCTCGGCGGAGCCCGGGAGGCGGCCCGGGCACGCGACCTCATCGACCGGGTCGCCGCCGCCGGGCCGGGGGACCTCTATCCCGTCGCCATGGCGGTGCTGGCAGCCCGGCGCGCCGGCATCGCCGGGGAGGAGTCTACCCGCCAGCGGATCGCCGCGCTCTCGGCCAGCGCCGCCGGCGCGCTCCTCCACGCCGCCGAGTGGCGGCCGACCGCGGACTACTACGACTATCCGCTCCGCCGGGCCGGCCTCACCGCCGTGCTGGCCGACGCGGCCTCCGAGAGCGAGGTCGACGTGGCCGCCGTCCGGCGACGGGTGTTCGAGGCCCTTTCCGACCCGACGGCCCTCTCGACCTTCGATCGGGCCACCGTGGTCCTGCACAGCCTCTGGCTCGTCGAGCGCGACGCCGCTGCCCTGCAGACGAGGCCGCCCCCCGCCGTCGAGGTGGAGGGCGGCGCCTGGGCGGCGCTCGTCCCTCGCCAGGGCGGCTTCTCGGCCGCCCTCGACCCGCACACCACGGCCGTCCGGGTGGAGGCCTTCGAGGGGCAGGCGGAGCTGCGAGCCCGGGTGCGGGTGCCGGCGGCCTCCGCGCCCGCCGCGGCCGAAGGCATGTCCGTGGAGCGCACCTACTACCGCCTCCTGCCGGGCGGAGCGCGCCGGGCGCTCGCCCCGGGCGAGAAGGTCGGAGAGGGCGAGGAGGTGTTCGTGGAGCTCACCCTCGACGCCCACGACGGCGAGCCCTGGCGTTCCCTCCGGTCGGCCTACTACGTCGTGG
>DATJVF010000258.1:0-5366 GCA_035501995.1 Anaeromyxobacteraceae bacterium | reverse complement strand
ACACGACGGAGCGCCCGAGGGCGCGGCGGGTGAAGGCGCGGGGCTTGGGCGGCATGCCCTTCCGACTAACCGCCGCGCCGCGCCGCCGCTCGGCAAGACCCTCAGAGCCCGAAGTGGGCCGGGGAGACCCCCTTCCACGCGCAGTACGCCCTGAGCTCGCGCTTCACCAGGCGGGCCGCCAGGGCGAGGAAGAGGAGGTCCTCCTCGAGGCCGTGCGGGCGGAGGGCCTCGGGGAGCAGGTCGAGGGGCAGGGCCAGGTAGGCCGCCGCCGCCGCGCAGCGGGCGAGGCTCCGCCCGGGAGGCCTCGCCCGGCGGCCGGGGAGCTCGTCGGCGAGCACCATCCCGAGGAGGCGCAGCCGTGGGAGCAGCTCACCTGCCCCCGAGCGGGCGTACCAGGGCGGGCGCACCCTCAACCCCAGGCCGGTCGGGTCGCGCCGGGTGCCCCCGGCGTCGGTCACGTCCTCGGCCTCGCGCGCCAGCTCCTTCGCCGCCGCGTCGCGGCAGGAGAGGCACCGGCCGTTCGAACCCTGGGCCTTGCCGCAGGCGGGGCACGCTCGCGCCATCGCAGCCGAAAAGGCTAGCGCGTCGGCCGGGCCGCCGCTCCACCCGACCGGGGGCCACCGGCGTCCCGCCGGCTCAGCCTCGCCCGCGGCGGCCGAGCCCGGCAAAGAGACGCAGGGCGAAGTAGAGAGCGGCCGCCGCGGCGAGCGCTCCCGGGAAGAGCTTGCCGTCGCGCAGGAGCGCCGCGCTCGAGACCGCCGAGGCTGCGAGCGCCACGGCGAGGAACAGCCGCGACGGCCCGCCCGCAGCCCCGGCCCCGGCCGGACCGGCGCCCCAGCCTGCCCATGGCGACACGACGACCCCCTTCACCCCTCGAGCCGCTTCTTCACGAGCGCATTCACGAGGCCCGGGTGGCCCTTGCCCTTGAGCTCCTTCATCACCTGCCCGACGAAGAACCCGAGCAGCTTCTCCTGGCCCGCCCGGTAGCGCTCGACCTCGTCCGGGCTCCGCCCGAGGACCGCATCGACGGCGGCGAGGAGGGCCGCCTCGTCGGAGACCTGGGCGAGGCCCTTCTGCCGGACGAGCTCGGCGGGGTCCCCGCCGCTCTTGAAGATCTCCTCGAAGATCTCCTTCGCCCCCGGGCCGCCCAGGGTGCCCTGGTCGACGAGCTTCAGGAGGGCGGCGAGCTTCTCGGGGGTGACCTTCCAGGCCCCGGCGGAGAGGCCGCTCGCGTTCCCGAGGCGCGCCCCCTCGCCGGTCACCCAGTTGGCCACCTTCTTCGCGCCCTCCCTCGCGCCGCCGTAGGCGCCGAGGGCGGCCTCGAAGTACTCGGCCACCGCGCGCTCGGCGGTGAGGTTCTGGGCGTCGTAGGCCGAGAGGCCGAGCTCCTTCTGGTAGCGGGCCGCCCGGGCCCGCGGCAGCTCGGGGAGGCTCTGGCGAATGGCCTCGATGCGGGTCCGGTCGACCACGAGCGGCGGGAGGTCCGGCTCGGGGAAGTAGCGGTAGTCGTGGGCGTCCTCCTTCGACCGCATGGCCCGCGTCTCGCCGCGGGCCGGATCGAAGAGGCGCGTCTCCTGCCGGACCTCCCCGCCCTCGAGCAGGACCTCCACCTGGCGGCGGGCCTCGAACTCGATGGCCTGCTTGAGGAAGCGGAAGGAGTTCATGTTCTTGAGCTCGCAGCGCTGGCCGAGCTTCGAGGCGCCGCGCGGCATGACGCTCACGTTGGCGTCGCAGCGGAACGAGCCCTCCTCCAGGTTCCCGTCGTTCACCCCGAGGTACATGAGGACCGCCCGCAGGGCCCGGAGGTAGAGGACGGCTTCCTCGGCGCCGCGCAGGTCGGGCGCGGACACGATCTCGGCGAGCGGCACCCCGGCCCGGTTGAGGTCCACCCCCGAGCTGCCGTCGGGGGCCAGCGCGTGCAGGTTCTTGCCGGCGTCCTCCTCGAGGTGGATGCGCACCAGCCGCACCAGCTTCTCCCCGCCGGCGAGGTCGATGGTCACCCCGCCCCCCTCGCACAGGGGCAGCTCGTACTGGGAGATCTGGTAGCCCTTGGGCAGGTCCGGGTAGAAGTAGTTCTTGCGGGCCCAGACGCTCGACTCGCGCACCGTGCAGCCGAGGGCCAGCCCGATGCGCACCCCGTACTCGACCGCGCGCCGGTTGAGCGAGGGCAGCGCGCCCGGCAGGGCCAGGCACACCGGGCAGGCGTGGGTGTTGGGCTCGCCCCCGAAGGCGGTCGAGCAGCCGCAGAAGATCTTGCTCTCGGTGAGGAGCTGGGCGTGAACCTCCAGGCCCACCACCGTCTCGAAGTCCCGCGGCGTCACGGACCGGCTCCTTTCGCGAGGCGCGCCGGCCGTTCCCCGGGCGACTCGGCCAGGGCCAGGGCGGCGAAGCGGCGCTCGGTCGGGAAGAGGGAGAGGAAGTAGAGCGCGTCCACCGCGAAGACCGCGAGGAGCCAGCCGTCGCGGACCGCCAGGTAGGCCCCGAGCAAGAACAGCGCCGCGCCCTGGCTCGGCAGGAAGACCACCAAGAGCCGCACCAGCGCCACCGCCGCGCTGCGCGGTGCGACGGGACCCGGCCCCGCCCCGATGCGCGAGGGCAACAGGCGCGAGAGGACGAGCGCCAGCGCCGAGAGGACGACCCCGATCCCGAGCAGGAACGGGCGCGGGAAGGCCGCGTAGTGGGCGGGCGGGCTCACCGCCAGGACGAGCCCGAGGAAGAGGAGGAGGAGGACCAGGAGGGCCACCCAGACCAGGACCCCGATCCGGCGGGGCTCGAGCCTGGGGGCCGGCGGCACGATCATGGGGCGACCCGCTCGAGCCCCTTCGGCGGTGGCAGGGCCGGGAGCTCGCGCTCCAGGGCGCGCCCGGCGCGAAAGAGGGTGGCCTCGTCGAAGGGGCGTCCGATGAGCTGCAGGCCGACCGGGAGCCCTTCCCGGGGGTGCAGCCCGCAGGGCAGGGCGAGGCCGGGGAGGGCGGCGAGGTTGCAGGTGACCGTGAACACGTCGGCGAGGTACATCTGCAGCGGGTCGTCCACCTTCTCGCCGAGCCGGAAGGCCACCGTGGGGGCGACCGGGCCGGCCACGAGGTCGCAGCGCTCGAAGGCGCGGTCGAAGTCCTGCCGCAGGAGCGTGCGCACCTTCTGGGCCCGCAGGTAGTAGGCGTCGTAGTAGCCGGCCGAGAGCGCGTAGGTGCCGAGCATGATGCGGCGCTTGGGCTCTTGCCCGAAGCCGGCCCGCCGGGTCTCCCCGTACATCTCGCGCAGGCCCTGGTCCCCCTTCACCCGCAGGCCGTAGCGGACCCCGTCATAGCGCGCCAGGTTCGAGGAGGCCTCGGCCGGCGCGATGAGGTAGTAAGCGGCGATGCCGTACTTGGTGTGGGGCAGCGAGATCTCCACCAGCGAGGCGCCCAGGCGCTCGTAGGCGGCGAGCGCCTCCCGCACCCGCTCGGCGACGCCGGCCTCCACCCCCGCCTCCAGCCACTCGCGCGGGACCCCGATGCGCAGGCCGCGGGCCCCGTCCTCGATGCGCGCCAGGTAGTCGTCGACCGGGCGGGCCGAGGAGGTCATGTCGCGCTCGTCTCGCCCGGCCACGGCGCCGAGGAGGGCCGCCGCGTCGGCGACGGTGCGGGCGAGCGGCCCCACCTGGTCGAGCGAGGAGGCGAAGGCGATGACCCCGTAACGCGAGACCCGCCCGTAGGTGGGCTTGAGGCCCACCACGCCGCAGAAGGCGGCCGGCTCGCGCACCGAGCCACCGGTGTCGGTCCCGAGCGTGCCGAAGGCCAGCCGGGCCGCCACCGCCGCGGCGCTGCCGCCCGAGGAACCGCCCGGCGTGCGGGCGAGGTCCCAGGGGTTGTGGCACGGGAAGAAGGCGCTGTTCTCGTTGGACGAGCCCATGGCGAACTCGTCCATGTTGAGCTTGCCGAGCAGGACCGCCCCGGCCGCCTTGAGCCGCTCGACCACCGTGGCGTCGTAGGGGGGCACGAAGCCCTCGAGGATGCGCGAGCCGGCGGTGGTCTCGACGCCGCGGGTGAGGAAGATGTCCTTCAGGGCGAGCGGCACGCCGTCGAGCGGCCCCCGCCGCTCCCCCCGCCGCGCGCGCGCGTCGGCGGCGTCGGCCTCCCTGCGGGCCTCCTCCGCGGTCACCTCGAGGAAGGCGCCGAGCTTGGGGTCGAGGCGCTCGATGCGGGCGAGGGCGGCCTCGGTCACCTCGCGGGAGGAGGCCTCGCCCGCGGCGAGCACCCTCGAGAGCTCGAGCAGGCTCGCGCCGAGGAGGTCCGCCGCGCTCACTCGATGATCCTCGGCACCTTGAAACAGGTGCCCTCGCGCGCCGGCGCGTTGGCGAGGGCCTCATCGGCCGAAAGGCTCGGCCGCACCGCGTCCTCGCGGAGCGGCGCCGCCTCGCCGGCCGCGAGGGCGTGGGTCATCGGCAGGACCGCGCTCACGTCGAGCTCCTTCAGGAGCTCGACGTAGTCGAGGATGGCCGAGAGCTGGCCGCCGAAGACGCGCTCCTCCTCCTCGGAGAGCTTCAGGCGGGCGAGCTCGGCGATGTGGCGGACCTCGTCTTTGGAGAGGGGCAAGCAAGCTCCTCTACTTCAGGGGGTACTGGGTCTCGTCCTTGAACCAGTTGAGGATGGCCCCCATGATCCCCTTCTGCTGGGGCGCGGCGATGATCCCGATGTCGTCCTTGTCGAGGAACACCCCGCCGCAGCTGAAGCAGGCATCGACGTGGACCTTGCCGTAGTCGACCTCCTGCAGCGGCATGCCGCACTTCGGGCAGTGCATGTAGTGCAGCTCCTTCAGGGCTCGCGCCTGCTCCTCGGCCACCGACTTCTTCATCTCGAGCGCGATGCGACGCTTGTGCTCGGCGTCCTCCCGCACGAAGTACTCTCCCTCCGACGGAATCCCCTTGATCATCGTTCCTCACTCCTTCGAGCCCAGGGCCTCGATCATGTTGCGGGCCGCGACGGCCTCGGCACCCTTGGGGTACGCGGAGAGGTATC
The DNA here is from genome assembly GCA_035501995.1 of Anaeromyxobacteraceae bacterium. Classification (GTDB taxonomy): domain Bacteria; phylum Myxococcota; class Myxococcia; order Myxococcales; family Anaeromyxobacteraceae; genus Anaeromyxobacter_A. The sequence continues at coordinate 369 of DATJVF010000258.1, read as the reverse complement.
TCCGGTAGTAGGCCAGGGCGTCGCTCGTGCGTCCCTCATAACGATAGGTCTCGGCGAGGCCCATGAGAGCGCCCGGGTGGAGGGGGTTCGCTTCGATGGCGGCCTTGAAGCTCTGCTCGGCCGGCCCGTACTGGGACAGGTCGAGGTAGCAGGCGCCGCGCCCGGCCAGCGCGTCGGCGTTGGTCACGTCGGCGGCGAGGACCTTGGCGTAGACGTCGAGGGCGGCCTCGGACTGGTTCTTGTCGCGCAGGGACTTCGCCTCGGCGAGGAGCGCTTTCGTCCCCCGTGGCACGGGCTTCGCGCTCCTCGCGGGGGGGGCAGGCTTCCGGGGGGCCTTGGGCGGCTCGGCCGAGGAAGGCGCAGCCGGCG
>DATJVF010000257.1:0-4133 GCA_035501995.1 Anaeromyxobacteraceae bacterium | reverse complement strand
CGGGCCGAGCGCGAGTACCGCCGCCGCCTCGACGAGCTGCGGGCCCACGAGGCCCAGCGCTACGGGGAGAAGGACCGCGCGCTCGCCGACCTGAAGCGGCGCGCCCAGCCCAGGGAGCGGCGCACGCTCGTGGCGAGCGCCTACTGGCGCTGCTGCCCGTGACCTTCAGGGCGCGCCCTCCGGCGGCTCGAGGTCGAAGTGGATGGGGATGGTGGCCCGGCCCGGCCCGCCCTTCAGGTCGGCCCGGGCCAGGACCGCGGTGACGCAGGCCGTCATCGCCTCGTCCTGGAGGGAGTCGATGGCCGGCCGCACCTGGCGCTCTCCGCCCTCCGCCACGTCCACCTCCGCCACGTAGGCGCCATCGAGCCCGGGGTTCTTGCGCAGGGCCTGCTCGTAGCAGCTCGCGAGCTCGTGGCTCTGCCCCTCCACCGCCGCCTTGAGATCGGCCGCGCGCGGGCCCTCCGCCTCGGCAACGCGGACCCGCGGCCGCGCCCCCTCGGCCGCAGTGAGGAGCGGCCGGTCGCCGCCCTCGCCACCGCGCGCGAGGGCCCGACCTCCGACGCGGTACTCCCAGCGGTAGGGCTCGACCCCCAGCCCGAAGTGGCGCGAGCCGGCTACGTTCGTGCAGACCGCCTCCTCGGCGTCGTCGGGCAGGGTGAAGACGAGGACCAGCACGAGCGCCCGGTGCTCGGCGGCGCGCACGATCCGCTCGGCCACCGGCGGGTCGGCCCGCACCGGCAGGCCCGCGTCGTGCAGCGCCCATAGCCCGAGACTCCCCTCGGCGCCGGCGAGATAGGTCCGCTCCGACAGCGCGAGGAGGCCCTCCTCGGGATCGTAGGGCGCGAAGCGCAGCCTTGCCCCGGGGACCCGGACCTCGTAGGACCCGGCGAGGGCGGCCTCCCGGACCGTGTCGTGCTCGGCCTCGGCCCGGGCCCGCGCCACCACGTCGCCCTTGTAGAGCAAGCGATCGGTGGGTTCGAGCGCGCTGCACAGGGCCGCCGCCGCCTGGCCGGTGTCGAGCGTCCGCAACTCGAGTCCCGCGGGCGGCGTGGGTGCGGCGACACCCGGTTCGGCGGGCTCGGAAGCCGCGAGGGCGCGGGCGAGCGCGAACGCGAAAGCGAGCCGGAGCATGGCTACAAGCTAAGCATCAGGCGCGACCGTGGGCGGGCGCTCTCACCCGGAGCGCCCCCGGCAGGATGGCGAACTTGGCGGGTAGCCTCCCCGGCTGTTCGCCGTCGACGTCCAGAAGTACCGGGGCCTTGTCGACTGGCTCGGCCTCGATCACCGCGGCCTGCAGGGTCCGGGTGTTGGCGAGGCGCACATGGGTTCCATCGTAGAGCATGCCCCGTTTGAGGATGAAGTCGGATAGGCCGAGGCCTTGCCACACGGTCACTTCGAACAACCCGTCGTCGAGACGAGCCTTGGGTGCGACCGCCATCCCCCCTCCGAAGTAGCGCCCGTTGCAGACGGCGAGGGAGGTGAGCTGCTCCTCCCGCCAGGGTCCCCCGTCGACGCGCCAGCGCACCCTCTGGTCGCGCCAGCCGACGAGAGCCCGCGCCGCCGCCAGGCTGAAGGTGAGCCGGCCTCCGAGCGCCTTGCCGAGCCGCTCGGCCTTCTCCACCACGCGACCGGAGATCCCGAATCCGGCCACGTTGGCGAAATGGCGCACCCGGGTCCGCCCGTCGTGCCCAGTGAACTCGAGCCTCCCCGCGTCGAGGGTTCGCTCGGCCGGCACGGAGAGGACCGCGGCCGCACCGCGGAGGTCGGAGGGGATGCCGAGGCTCCTGCGCAGATCGCCTCCGCTCCCTCGCGGGATGAGTCCGAAGGCCGGGCGATGAGGCCAGTCGGCCCCCGGCGGCGAGAGGAGCCCGTCCACCACCTCGCTCGCCGTGCCGTCCCCGCCCACCGCGACGACCAAGGTCGCGCCTTGGCCGGCGACCTCGCGGGCGAGCAGGGTGCCGTCGCCGCGGGCCCTGGTGAAGGAGAACTCGAACTCGCCCACCGCCTGCCGCACCGTGCGGGCGATGGCGTCGAAGTGACGGCCCGTGCGCCCGGCGGCGCTGGCCGGGTTGACGATGAGGTGGGGCCCCACCCGACGAGGATAGCGCATCGCGGCCACAGGGTCCCCGCCCAGGCGCGGGCCCGCCTCCGAGCCCGCGGCCGGCGGAGGGCCCTCGGACCGCGGTCCGCGACGAGGCGCTGCGACGAGTCGGAGGGTCCGGCGAAAACCCCTCTCTATTTCGGCTCGTAGGTGCTCTTCACGTAGAGGTCGCGCAGCTGCCTCGGGTCGACGTCGCCCGGGGCGCCGGTCATGAGGTCGACGCCCTTCTGCGTCTTCGGCCAGGCCACCACGTCCCGCAGCGACTCGGCGCCGGTGAGGAGCATGACGAGGCGGTCCATCCCGAGGGCGATCCCGCCGTGCGGTGGGGCTCCCATCTTGAGCGCGTCGAGGAGGAAGCCGAACTTGGCGCGCGCCTCCTCGTCGGAGATGCCCATGGCCCGGAAGACGCGCGCCTGGACGGCCGGGTCGTGCAGGCGCACCGATCCCCCGCCGAGCTCGAACCCGTTCAGCACGAGGTCGTAGCGGTAGCAGTTCACCCGGCCGGGGTCGGACTCGAGGTACTGCAGGTCCTCGTCGTGGGGGCGGGTGAAGGCGTGGTGCGCGGCGGCCCAGACCCCGGCCTCCTCGTCGAACTCGAAGAGCGGGGGATCCACCACCCACAGGAAGCGCCACTCGCCGCCCGAGCCGTACTCGGGGATGAGACCCTGCTTCTTGGCGAGGTGCACCCGCAGGTTGGCGAGCACGGTGTGCACGGTGGCGGGGCGGCCGAACTGGAAGAGGAGGAGGTCGCCCGGCTGGGCGGCGCAGGCGACGTTGATGCCGAGCCGCAGCTCGGGGGTGATGGTCTTGGCGAGCGGCGACTGGGTCCACTCGCCGCCCTCGCCGACCTTGGCGCGCGCGAGGCCCTTCGCTCCCATGCCCTTCACGTATTCCTCGAGCTTGTCGATCTCGGTGCGCGAGAAGCTCATGCTGCCGGGCAGGCGCAGCGCCTTCACGAGGCCGCCCGACTCGACGGCGCTCTTCAGCATGGGCACGCCGCCGCCCTCGGTCCGCCTGACGAGGTCGGTCAGGTCGACGTGCGGGAGCTCGAAGCGCCGGTCCGGCTTGTCGTTGCCGTACCTGGTCATCGACTCCGCGAAGGGCATGCGCAGGAAGGGTCGCGGCAACGCCACCCCCAGCACCTCCTGCCACAGCCGGCAGATGAGCCCCTCGATGACCTCGAAGATGTCGCCCTGCTCGACGAAGCTCATCTCGACGTCGATCTGGGTGAACTCCGGCTGGCGGTCGAGGCGCAGGTCCTCATCCCTGAAGCAGCGGACGATCTGGAAGTAACGGTCGAAGCCCGCCATCATGTAGAGCTGCTTGAAGAGCTGCGGGCTCTCGGCGAGCGCGTAGAACTTGCCCGGGTTGAGGCGACTCGGGACGAGGAAGTTGCGCGCCCCTCCCGGCGTGTACTTCACCATGAACGGCGTCTCGAGCTCGAGAAAGCCCTTCTCGGTGAAGTAGTTGCGGGTGAGATGGTTCACCCGCGCCCGGGTGATGAACGCCTTCTGCAGGGGGGCGCGGCGCAGGTCGAGGTAGCGGTACTGAAGGCGCTTCTCCTCGCCGGTGTCGATGCGGTCCTCGATGGGGAACGGCGTCGGCTCGGAGCGATTGAAGATCTCGAGGTCGGTGGCGTGAACCTCGATCTCGCCGGTCCTCAGCTTGGGGTTCACGTTGGCGCCGCGCGAGACCACCGTGCCTCGCACCCCCACGCAGTACTCCAGCCGGAGCTCGCCCGCTCGCTCGTGCACCTCCGGCCGCACGTCCTCCTCGAACACCACCTGGGTGAGGCCCTCGCGGTCGCGCAGGTCGATGAAGACCGCCCCGCCGTGGTCGCGGCGGTTGTTGACCCAGCCGAAGAGGACCACCTCCCGGCCGAGGTCCTCCTTGGAGAGCTCACCACAGCTGTGCGTGCGCTTGAGTTCGACGATGAAGCGGGACAAGCGTGGCCTCCTCGAGATGGACGAGGCAGGTAACATCTGGGGACTCGAGGCGTCAAGGAAAGGGTGCCGCGCGGCCCCCCCGTCGC
>DATJVF010000256.1:0-12061 GCA_035501995.1 Anaeromyxobacteraceae bacterium | reverse complement strand
CCGCCATGACGGCAACCCCACGCAGTATCCGCACAGGAGCAGAGCCATCATCATCTGCGGGTGGTGCGGCGGGAATCCACGCTCCTCACGCTCGTAGTAAGCGCAGGCCGTGACAGATCGAGCTAGGTCAGCACGTCCAGGAGAGTGGCTGCTCATCGAGTGGCCCGTCGACGAGCCCGAACCCATCAAATACTGGCTGTCGACTGCCCCTGACGACATCGCGCTCGACGAGCTGATCCGCCTCGCCAAGGTCCGGTGGCGTATCGAGCGCGACTTCCAAGAGATGAAGGATGAGCTCGGTCTCGACCACTGTGAGGGCCGTGGCTGGCGCGGATTTCACCACCACGGGGCCTTATGCATCGCCGCCTACGCCTTCCTCATTGCCGAGCGGGCTCGGCTTTCCCCCCCAGCGGCTCTTGCCTTCTTGCAGCCCCCTCCCTTACCTGAAGGTTTCCGCCCGCGCGGTGCCGCCCCTTCGTCCTGAGCGCCACAACCCAGCCTCCATCACTTCCATGCGGGTCATGCAGGCGCGCCTGCTCACACAGGCACTGCCGGTTTGTCTCCTGCGGCGGGGAGCAGGCCGCCTAGAGGAGCCGCTTCGGGGCCGCGGCCGGCCGCGGTCGGGGCGGGCACCTCTTTTCGTCTGGCCCCCCGTCCCGCGCCCCGGGAAGCTGCATTACCATGAGGGCGTGCCCCGAGGCCTCGACCCGCTCAAGCACAGCCTGCGCGCGTTGCGCCACCGCAACTTCCGGCTGTTCCTGTCCGGCCAGATCATCTCCCTCGTCGGGACCTGGATGCAGACCATCGCCCTCGGCTGGCTCATCTACCGCCTGACCCGCTCCCCCTTCCTGCTCGGCCTGGTGGGCTTCGTCGGCCAGGTCCCGAGCCTGTTCTTCGCGCCCTTGGCCGGGGTGTGGGCCGACCGGTGGAATCGCCACCGCATGGTCATCGGGACGCAGGTCCTCGGCATGGTGCAGGCGCTGACCCTGGCGCTCCTCGTGCTCACCGGCCTCGCCACCATTGGGGAGATCTTGGCCCTCACCCTGTTCCTCGGCCTCGTGAACGCCGTCGATGTCCCGGCTCGCCAGTCGTTCCTGGTGGAGATGGTCGCCGGCCAGGAGGACCTCCCGAACGCCATCGCCCTCAACTCCTCGGCCTTCAACGCGGCGCGCCTGGTGGGCCCGGCCATCGCCGGGATCCTCATCGGCCTCGTCGGCGAAGGGATGGTCTTCCTCCTGAACGCGCTCAGCTACGTGGCGGTGGTCGCGGCCCTGCTCGCCATCCGCGTCCCGCCGCGCCCGCCGCGGGCCCAGAAGGCCGCGCTGGTCTGGACGACCCTCAAGGAAGGGTTCGGGTACGTGGCCGGCTTCGCGCCCATCCGCGCGGTCCTCTTCCTCGTGGCCCTGGTGAGCCTGGTGGCTCTGCCCTACACGGTGCTCTTCCCCATGTTCGCCACCGACGTCTTCCACGGGGACGCTCACACGCTGGGCCTGCTCGCTGCGGCGGTCGGCGTGGGCGCCCTCGTCGGGGCGCTCTACCTCGCCACCCGCCGGAGCGTCCGCGGCCTCGGCCGCGTGATCGTGGCCTCGGTGACCATGCTGGGCTTGGGGCTCGCTGGCTTCGCGGCCGTGACGAACGAGTGGATCGCGGTGGCCATCCTGGTGGTGACCGGGTTCGGGATGATGGCCCAGATGGCCTCGAGCAACACCATCCTGCAGACGCTGGTGGACGACAACAAGCGCGGCCGGGTCATGAGCATCTACACCATGGCCTTCCTGGGGACGACGCCCGTCGGGAGCCTCATGGCCGGGGCGCTGGCGGGCCGCATCGGACCCCGCCTCACCGTGCTCATCGGCGGGGTGGCCTGCCTGGCCGGGGCGGCCCTCTTCGCGCGCGCGCTGCCCGGGCTGCGCCGGCAGGTCGCGCCCCACTACGCCCGGCTCGGCATCCCCCCCCACCCGGGCGCCCGCGCGGGCGCTCGCCCGCCGGGCGGGCCCGAGGCGAGCGAGCCGTAGCCGGTGCCGACGGCCGCCGGGCATGCTGAGCGTCCCGGGGTGGGTCTCCTCGGGCGCGTGCTCTGTCGGGGCGAGCGCGCTCTACCTCGGCGCGGGCGGGCTCGCCTTCCTCCGCCAGGGGCACTTCCCTCGGAGTGCCGGCTCGTAGCTGCCGAGAAGTCCCAGCCGCCTTGGCCGCGATGTCGCACGTGCCTCACCGCGCGATGCCAGAAGGAGAGAGGCGCCCTAGACATTCGCGCCGTCCTCCTGCCACTCCGGGAAGGGGACCGCACCAACTGTGCAGCCGAGGGCGCCGGCAGTCCGCCCGCTTCAGGGCGGCTGCGGCCGGAGCGGTGGTCGGGTTCTCGTCCCGAACCTTCCGCCTGCGCGCGCGTCCGCGACCTGCTCCGCTTCCTCCGCGGACGGCTGTAACCCCGATGCCGCCTCCCTCGAAGCGGAATCGTGCCAGCCAGCAAGCCACCGAGGCCGGTCACCTGGGTCGGACGCGTGCTAGACCTCGCATCTCGCGGCGGAGCTCCGCTACCCTAGCGCCCGGGACCGGACCACTGCTCGAGTGGAAGGTGCGCCCGGGCGTACTGTGACATCGGCGCCCGAGAGTGCGCTGTGGCCCGACGCACCCCTGCCCCTGTGCGCTACGGCCTCTTCAACGTCCGCTCGAAGGAGGCAAGAAGCTTATCGCCGGCCGGCGCCGACGAGGTGGTGGGGGTGAGGAGCGGCGGCGCCTCTTCGCGGCCCTCCGCGGGCTGAGGCGGTGCGTGGGGCAGGCGGGGAGGCGCCACAATGGCCTCCGGCTCTCGCCCGACCAGCCGCTCTGGCGCGACGCGGTCGCCTTCCTCCGCTCGGCGCACCGGTAGGGCGGAGGGGCCCGGCGCTCCGCCCTCGCGCCCGAGGAGTTCGTCTCGCCCGGGCGAAAAGGGCGGGCCCGTACCTCGGCCCCGGGGCCGGAGGATACCATGGCCTGCGTGAGGGCCTTCCGAGCGAGAGGGGCGGTGGTGCTCGGGCTCCTCTTGCCGGCGCTGGCCCGGGGGGCGGAGGCGCTCCCGACCGGGCCGGAGCCGACCACCCGCAAGTTTCGCTACTCGGCCTACGAGCAGGCCTCCATCCGCGAGGCCTGCGAGCGGCTGGGCGTCACCCTCGAGGAGGAGCCGGAGGGGAAGCGGGTCGAGGCCATCGACGCGGTGAGGCTCGAGGTCATCGAGGAGCGCGATCCGGCGCCGCGTTTGCTGAACGCCTTCCACGCGCTCAGCCGCCGCGGCGTCGTCGAGCGGGACGTCCTCCTCCGGCCGGGGGACGCCTACCGGCAGACCCTGGCCGACGAGACTCAGCGCAACCTCGCCGCCCTCCCGCAGTTCTCGCTCGTGCTGGTGGTGGCGGCCCGGGGGAGCACGCCGGGGGAGGTCCGCCTGCTGGTCATCACCAAGGACGTCTGGAGCCTGCGGCTCAACTGGAACATCGCCCTCGCGAGCGGGGGCCTGGAGAGCCTGACCATCAATCCTTCCGAGACCAACTTCGCCGGCACGCACCAGACCGTGGGGCTGAACTTCCTCTGGCTCCCGAACTCGTACGCCCTCGGGGCGAGCTACGTGGAGCCGAGGATCCTGGACAGCCACCTGTCCAGCCTCGTGAACGCCGGGCTCATCATCAACTCGGCCACCGGCGACAGCGAGGGCTCCTACGGCAGCCTGCAGCTCGGCCTGCCGCTCTGGTCGAGCCTCGTCCGATGGTCCTGGAGCGCCGGGATCTCCTGGCTGAAGGAGGTGACGAGGACCTACCGCGACACCGAGGTGGCGAGCTTCGCGCTCTCGCCCTCGACCAGCTGCCGCGCGCCCTCCCGCCTCTGCGTGCCCGAGGCCTATCTGACCGACCTGGCGGAGGTGACCGCCTCGGCCACGAGGTCGTTCGGCTGGGCCTACAAGCACGACGTCACGCTCGGCTTCGACGGCCTGCGCGACCGCTTCGGCCTGCCCGACCTGTCCGCCTACGACCCGGCGACCGTGCAGGCCTTCAGCGCAGAGCTCGTCCCGACGAGCGACGACCGGGTTGGCCCCTACCTGCAGTACCGAGCCTACTCGTCCGACTTCCTGCGGGTGCTGGACCTCGAGACCTTGGCCCTGCAGGAGGATTACCGCCTGGGACCGGAGGGCTACCTGCGGCTCTACCCGGTCCTGGCCGCGCTGGGGTCGAGCCGGACCTTCGCCGGGGTGTCGGCGGGCCTCGCCCACACCGCGGCGCTCGGCGACGGGCTCGTCCGGGCGGGGGTGGAGGCCATCGCCGAGGTCGAGACCGCCAGCGGCCGCGAGCGCGACGGCTCGTTGCAGACCACCTTCCGCCTCGCCTCGCCGCGCACGCTCGCCGGCCGGCTGGTGGTCGACGGGGTGTTCCTCCTTCGCTACGCCAACTACCTGAACCGCACCAACGCCCTCGGCGGCGACTCGCGCCTGCGCGGCTACCCGAGCCAGTACTTCGTGGGGTCCGACGTCCTGGCGCTGAACGGAGAGTACCGCTCGCGGCCCCTCGAGCTGTTCGGGTCCATGCAGGTGGCCGGGGCCCTCTTCTACGACGCCGGAGATGCCACCGACGTCCTGCGGAGCCTGCACCTATGGCAGGCGGCCGGCCTCGGGGCGCGGGTCCTCTTCCCGCAGCTCGACCGGGTGGTGTTCCGGCTCGACGTGGGCTTCCCGCTCGAGCGACCCCTGCCGCCGGGGGCGGCGCCGGTGACCTTCTTCATCACCTTCGACCAGGCCTTCCCGCTCTACGAGATCGACCCGCGGACGGCGGCCACCCGATGAGCGCTCCCCGGCGAGCGGGTGCGGGTCCCCGGCCTTTCCGGTCGAGGAGGAGGACCTTTTCCGGAAGGCGCGCTACATCCCTCCCGATGCACAGGGTCCTCGCCGCGGCGGCCGCTCTCTTCCTCTCCGGTTGCTCCACCCTGAGCTACGTCGCGCAGGCGGCGGGCGGGGAGTACCAGATCCTCCACGAGGCCCGGCCCATCGCCAGCGTGGTCGCCGACGAGCAGACCCCCGCCCGGATCCGGCGCCTGCTCGCCCTGGTGCCTGCCATCAAGGCGTACGGGCAGGCCCACGGCCTGCGCCCGACCCGCAACTACGACACCTACGCCGTCCTCCACCGGCCGGCCGCGGTGTGGGTGGTCGAGGCCTGCGCGCCCCTCGCCTTCGACCAGAAGCGCTGGCGGTTCCCGCTCATCGGGAGCATTCCCTACCTCGGTTTCTTCGACGAGGGCCGGGCGCGCGCGCTCGCCCGGTCGCTCGAGGCGGAAGGGCTCGACGTGGAGGTGCGGACGGCGGCCGCCTTCTCGACCCTGGGATGGTTCAAGGACCCGGTGCTCTCCACCATGATCCCGGCCGGCGACGAGGCCCTCGGCGAGCTCGCCGACATCGTGCTCCACGAGAGTGTGCACGCCACGCTCTACTTGAAGGACCAGTCGGCCTTCGACGAGAGCCTGGCGACCTTCGTCGCCGGCCGGCTCACCCCCCCCTTCCTCGAGGCGGTGGTCGGGCCGCAGGCGCCGGAGACCCGGGCCTGGCTCGCGGCCGAGGAGCGGAGCCGGGAGAGCCTAAGGCGCCTGCACCGGGCCTACCAGGAACTCGACGCCCTCTATCGCTCGAGCCGGACCGACGACGCCAAGCGGGCCGAGAAGGCGTCCATCCTCTCGGCGCTACGCGGCGAGCTCGGCTACCGCGGGGTCCTCAACAACGCCACCCTTGCCGGTTACCGTACCTACGACACCGGGGCGCCCTCCTTCGAGCGGCTCCTCGCGGCTTGCCGGGAGAGCTGGCCCCGCATGATGAAGGTGCTGGCCGGCCTGGGCGAGGGCGACTTCGCGAAGCCCCAGCAGGAGGAGTTCGGGGAGGTGGTCGACCGGCTGGCCGAGCGAGGGTGCGAGGCGCCGACGGAGGGACCGCAGGCGGAGTCACGCTCTTGGTGAGGGTGCGGCACCCGGGCCGTCCCTTGACCCACGGGCACAGGGCCGCGGGTGTCCTCGGAATCACTGGGAACGCGGTACTTCCCCCCGGGCTGGCCCCGCGCCGACAATCGCGCCCGACCGTGGTGCCCGCGGGCGGTGACGACCGCCTTCGAGAGGAGGTGGAGCGTGAGCGGCGTGCTCTTGAAAGAGGAGCGTCGGAACTTCTCGCGCATCGCGCTGAGCCGTCCCGCCACCCTCGAGGCCGGAGGCGCGCGGTTCGCCTGCGAGCTGCTCGACATCTCGATGCGCGGGGCGCTCTTCCGCGTGAAGGGCCAGCTGCAGGTGATCGACGAGCAGCCCTGCACGGTGGTGGTCCACCTCGATGCCGGGAGCGCCGCCATCCGGATGAAGGGAGCGGTCGCCCACCAGGCCGATCGGACGGTGGGCGTGCGCTGCCGCGAGATCGACTTCGAGAGCATCACCCACCTGCGGCGACTGCTGGAGCTGAACCTCGGCGACGAGAAGCTCCTCCACCGGGAGCTGGCGGCGCTCGTGGCGGAGCGCGGGTCGTAGGGCGGGTCCGAGGCTCTGGCGTCCGCGGCGGCGGTGGAGCAGGCTCCTCGGGGTCGAGGTCGAATCCGGCCTCGCAAGGAGGCGGTCCCCTCATGAACCTCGGCGCCTTCTTGCGGGCGAGCGCGGCGCACATGCTCCTCCTCGCCTCTCTCGTCACCTGCGACGGCTGCGAGCGGCGTCCGGCAGGCGGGGAGCTCGAGCGGACCGCCCCGGCCCGTCGCTACCTCGTCCGGGCCGAGGTGGTCGCGCTCCCCGACCCGAAATCGCGGGACCGGGAGCTCGGCCTGCGGCACGAGCCCATCGACGGCTTCGTCGACGCCCAGGGCCGGGTGGTCGGCATGGACTCGATGGTGATGCTCCTCGCCATCGAGAGGCCCCTGTCCCTGGAGGGGATCGCGCTCGGGACCAAGGTCGAGGTCCTCCTGAGCGTGGACTTCGCGCGCGGGACCTACCGGGTCGAGCGCCTCGTGAAGCTCCCGGACTCGACGGTGCTCACCTTCGGCAAGGCCCGGCCCTCGGGCGACGGGGGCGGCCCGCCGAGGTGAGGCTTCTCCCGTGGCCTCGCCGGGCGGTACGCCGGTGGACCAGGCTCTCCCGCGGCCCTCGCCGGGTCAGCCCCTCCAGTCGCTCCCGCTGCGGATGGCCGAGGTCCTGCGGCGCGACCCGGGGCCGGACCAGCTGCTCGTCCGGGTGGCCGCCTGCCGGTCTGCCGTTCCGACCTGCACGCTCGGGCGGGTCCGGGGAAGCGGGGAAGGGTCGGCGCTCGCCGGCGCGGACCCGCTCGGCCGCGAGGCGACGCCTCAGGCCTTCCCCTTCACGGCCTCGATCTCGAGGGAGATCGTCACCTCGTCGCCGACCACCGGCCCGGCCTCGACAGTCTTCGACCACTTGAGGCCGTAGTCCTGGCGGTTGATCTTGGTGGTGGCCGAGAAGGCGCGGCGGATCTCGCCGCTCATGCCCTTCACCTCCTGCGACTCCGACACCTCGAGGACCACCGGCTTCGTCACCCCGTGGAGGGTGAGGTCGCCGGTCACCTTGAGCAGGCCCGGGCCGGCCGCCTCGACCCTGGTGGACTTGAAGTGGATGGCCGGGAACTTGGCGACGTCGAAGAAGTCCGGCGAGCGGAGGTGGGCGTCGCGATCGGGGTTGCGGGTGCTGACGGTGGTGGCGTCGATGGTGGCCTCGACGCTCGAGTGCCCGGGATCCTGGTCGTCGACGGCGATGGTGCCGGAGGTCTTGGTGAACTCGCCGCGCACGCTGGTGATGACGAGGTGCTTCACGGTGAAGGCCGCCTGCGAGTGGGCGGGGTCGATGTCGAAGGAGGCCGGGGCCGAGAGCGCCAGGGTGGGCGCGAGGGCGAGGAGCGAGGCGAAGAGCCGTCTCATGGGCGTTGTTCCTTTCTCACGTGCGCTGCCCCCGTGGGGACGGGAGCGCGGGAGGGCGCGGGAGCCCCGCAGCCCGCCCGCTCAGGGGTGGACTCTTGCCGTCGTTCCCGTGGCCGCGCAATCTGTTGTAGAGCACATCTCTGTTCCAAAGGAGGAACGATGTGGACCTGAACTGGCTCGCGGTCTTCGAGGCGGTGGCCCGCACCGCCAGCTTCTCGGCCGCGGCCGACGAGCTCGGGCTCGCCAAGTCTTCGGTCAGCCGGGCCGTGATGCGGCTCGAGGCGGCCCTGGGCGTCCAGCTCCTCGTCCGCACCACCCGCCGTGTGGCCCGCAGCGCGGCGGGCACCGCGCTCTACGACCGGGTGGCCCCCCTGCTCGGCTCGATCCGGGCCAGCCTGGGCGAGCTGCCGGAGCGCGAGGAGCAGCCGGCCGGCGAGCTGCGGGTGACCGCTCCGGTCGACCTCGGCGAGCTGCTCCTCGCCGAGGCGGTGACCCGCTACACCGCGCGCTACCCGGCGGTCTCGGTGGAGCTGCACCTGACCGGCCGGGTGGTGGACCTCGTGGCCGAGGGCTTCGACGTGGCCCTGCGCGCCGCCCCCTCGCTCGAGAGCTCGACCCTGGTGGTCCGCCGGGCGGCCCCCATCGTGCTGCAGCTGTTCGCCTCGCCCCTCTACCTCGCCCGCCGGGGCGCCCCGCGCACCGAGGCCGAGCTCTCCGGCCACGACTGGGTGGAGTTCAAGAGCGGGCCGCAGCGGGCCAGGGTCGGCGCGGGCCGGGGCCGCCCGCCGGGCCCGGTGAGGAGGGCGCGCATCGCCTGCGACGACCTGCTGTTCGCCCGACACGCCCTGCGGGCCGCCGCCGGGATCGGGCTCCTTCCCACCTTCGTGGCCGAGCCCGACGTCGCCGCCGGGACCCTCGTCCGCGTGCTCCCCCACCTCGAGCGCAAGGGGGGCTATCTCCACTTCGTCACCCCGGGCAGGCGCCACGTTCCCCCCAAGGTGACGGCCTTTCGCGACCTTATCCTGGAGGTCGTGAAGGCGCGCCAGCTCGGGGTGGAGCGGAGCTGAGGGCCTCGTCCCACGTTCCGGGGCCGGACCCGGCCATGACCCGGAGGCGGGAGCCCTATACCATGGGTGCGGGAGTGCCGGCCGCCGGACGCCAGCGTAGCTTCCTCTTCGTACCCGCAGGAAGGGTGCGGGAGGAAGGGGCGGCGCGAGGACAGGGGATTCCCGTGCTCGGGTGCGCGGCGACCTCCTCGACCGTCCCTCGGGCCCTCCTCCCTGCGCTCGGCCGAGCCGGCGGGGCGGGCGTTTTCCGGCCAGGGGGTGAGAGGCCCCCACCATCTCCTTCGCCCTGGGCGGCCGTGCGGGCGTCCTCCCGCGACGCCCCCAGTTGAGGGGCGAGCGCGGCCGCGCTAGGCTTCGCGCCGTGAGCTCCTTCAGCTGCCCGCACCAGGTGAACGAGATATGCCTCAGGGTGGACGGTGCCTACTGCCGCCCAGGTATGCGCGGCTGCGTGCTGTGCGGCAAGGTCGTGTTCGAGGACGGGGTCATCCCGGCCCCGCGCTGGCCCTCCGACGAGGAGGGGGATGAGGTGGTCCCCTCTGGCCCCGGCTCAGAGGGTTCGCCGCCCACCCCGAGGCTCCGGTCCCGAAGGGGGGCGTGAGGGTCGCGCCGTCCGGGCGAGGCGCCCTCTTTCGCCGCGAGCTTCTCCGCCCCGGCGCGGCGAGCGCGGGCAGCCTCCGTCCGCCCCGACCGTAACCGCCCGCCCCGACCGGTGGGGCCGTACAATGGCGGCGAGCGCGCTCCCGTCGGAGAGCCAAGTCCCAAGGACGCCATGCCCCACCTCCATTTCGAGCTCAACTTCGCGCCGACCAGGGAAGAGAAGGCTCTCTTCACGAAGGCGGTGGTGCAAGGCTTCGCCGAGATCATGGACACTGGCACGGATCACATCGCCGTCACCCTGCGGAGCTCTGAGCGCGAGGACCTCGCGTTCGGGCGGGCGCAGGGCGATGGCCGGGCCGTGGTCCTCGACGCCGACATCCGCTACGGCCGCTCGACCGATCAGAAGCGCCGCTTGGCGCTCAGGGTGATGGAGGAGGTCGAGCGCTCTTTCGGGGTTCCGCAGCGGAGCGTCTACGTGGTCTACACGGAGCACGACGGGGCGAACTTTCAGCTCTCCGACCGGGTCCTGCCGAGCTGGTCGCCGGGCGAGAAGCCGCTCGAGGACTGAGGCCGCGAGGCCGACCACGGCCAGGGAGGTCGCATGACGAGGATGGCCACGCTTTGGATCGCGCTCCTCGCCGCAGCCCCGGCCGGGGGACGCGAGGTCTCGGGGGTCGAGGTGCCGGGGAGCTACGCGGTGGGCGGCGAGTCGCTCGAGCTGAACGGGGCCGGGCTGCGCAAGAAGTTCATCTTCAAGGTCTACGTGGGGGCCCTCTACCTCAAGGAGCGCTCGAGCGACGCCGCCTCGATCCTGGCCGCCGATGCGCCCTGGGCCGTCCGCATGACCTTCTTGCGCGACGTCACCCGCTCGCAGTTGATGGGGGCCTTCCGGGAGGGTTTCGAGAACAACTCCAAGGAGGGCCTCGAGGGGCTCCTGATGCAGCTCGCCGGGGTGGAGGGGTCGCTCGGCGACGTGAAGAGCGGCGAGGTCCTGGTGGTGGCCTACCAGCCGGGCGAGGGCAGCACCATCGGTGTAGAGGGTCAGAAGGCGGTCACCGTCCCGGGCAAGGAGTTCTCCGACGCCCTCCTGAGGAACTGGCTCGGCCTGCGCCCGGCCGACGACGGCCTCAAACGGGCGATGCTGGGCGGGTAGCCGGTCTGGTCCGCGGAGAGCCGATCCCGTCTTTCACCAGTGGGAGAGGCACCCACAGAGTTGCGATCCCGCGCTTTACTTCCGGCGCCACCTTGCGTAGACAGGCCACGCGCTCTCCAGCCGACCGGCCCCTAGCGGCGCCGACCAGGGGTAGAGCGCGGACGGGAGGAAGCATGGACAAGCGGATCGTGGTAGCGCTCCTCGGTGGGCTTCTGACCACGACGGCCAGCGCGGCGACTGGGCGCGCTGGCGACTACAGCATCCTGGGCGCCGAGACCGTGGCCCCCGGCAACGACGTCCTGTCGGGCCAGGCCGGGTGGCCCGACACGTCGTTCATGTTCACGCACGGCGTGCGCAACAACTTCGACCTCGGCGTGCGGCTCTCCTTCATCTACGGCGTGGAGAACCGGACCGACGTGAACTCCCAGTTCGGGCTGGGCTTGGCCGTGCCGCTGCGCTGGGCCCTCGCGCCGGCCGGCACCGTCAAGTTCCTCTTCCACGTGGACCCGGGCCTAAAGCTCTACACCACCAACCCGGCCGCCTTCGGTTTCCAGGCCCCCTTCGGGCTCAACCTCGAGTTCCCGGCCACCCCGCCGCTCAGGATCGGGGTGGGCGCCGACTTCGACCTCACCCTGGGCGTCACCGGCCCCACCGTCCCCATCTTCTTCTTCGGTCCCCTCATCGGCCCCTGGCTCGAGTACAAGGTCGATCCGCGCGTCACCATCGGCATCGACACGCGCTTCGGGGCCATCATCGCCGCCGGGAACGGCAACACCGACAGCGGGTTCGGCCTGCGGGTCGAGGGCGTCGTCGCATACCGGATGTAGCCGGAGCGCGGCCCAGCGAGTCCGCTCGAGGCGCTCCGCCTGCCTTCCGCCACCGAGACGGGGCCCTCGGCCGGCCGCAGGCCGACGTGGGACCCCCGTCAGGCGGCCGGGGCAGGGCGCGAGGCCGAGGCGGGCGCGTCGAGTTCGTCGAGGAGCCTCACGCCCGCCTCCCAGGCCAGGACCTCGGCCGCGTAGACCCTCGACGGCGAGAGGCCGTCCACGCTCGTGGCCCAGCCCTGGCGGACGCCACACCCGCAAGAGGTGCCCGCCCACCTCGTAGCCAAGACCGGCGGGGCAGTAGACCGGGCGCAAGGCGGTGGCCTCGACTTTCCACAGTCTACGCACGCACCTCGAGGACGCCATCGGCCCCCTTCGCGCGAACCGCGCCGGAGGGCGACCGTCGGGGGGCGAGGGGAGGAGAGGAGGGGCTGGCTCAGCCCGGCCGGACGGGCCTGCCCGGCCGCTCGGCGACGCCGAAGTACTCGAGGATGCGCCGCTGGTGCGAGCCGATCCCGAGGT
>DATJVF010000255.1:0-5895 GCA_035501995.1 Anaeromyxobacteraceae bacterium | reverse complement strand
CCTGGCGCAGTTCGCCGGCTCCAAGGGAGCGCCGAACGTGCGCGTGTCAAGGACGAAGGAAGGCGTCGGCCGGCCCTGCGGGACGTTCCCGCGCCTGCTCCTCGCGTGGGTGACCACAGCAGCGGCGCGCACGAGGTCGCCCGTTCTAGCTGGCGAGGACGCTGCGGATGGTCTCCCTGAGGGAGCGGCGGGGCGCGTAGCCCAGGTCCCGCACCGCCCGCGAGCCGTCGACCGCGCACAGGTACTGCAGGTGGTCGACCTGCTCGGGCGGGAAGTCGGTCAGGCGGGCCTCGAAGGCCCGGGCGACGAGCGCGCGCACCACGAGGTGCGGGACCGGGATGGGTCGGCGGCCGAGCTCGCGCAGGATGGTCGAGAGCGGCACCTCGCCGGGCCCGACCACGTTGTAGACGCCGCGCGCCCCCGGACGCAGGGCGAGCGCCAACGCCCGGCAGACGTCGTCCACGTGGACGAGCTGGATCATGGGGTCGAACCCGAGGACGGTGATGGGGCGCTCGAGCCTCAGGAACTTCGAGGGACCGTTCGCGATGGTCGGCCCGACGATGTGCACCGGGCGCAGGACCACCGTCTCGATCTCGGGGTGCTTCCACAAGAACGACTGGGCATACATGTCGAGCTCGATGAGGTCGCGCACCCCCGAGTAGCGGTCGGCCGCCATGAGCGGCGCCTCCTCGGTGAGGAAGTTGGAGTTGTCGGGCGCCGGGCCGTAGACGTTGGCCGAGGAGAGCACCACCACCTTCTTCACCCCGTGCTGGACGCACAGCTCGAACAGCTTGTGGGTGCCGAGGATGTTGAAGCTGTGGGTCTCCGAGAAGGGGGTGCGCGGGTCGTGCCTGAGCCCGAGGTGGATGACCGCCTCGAGGGGATGGCGGCGGAAGACCTCGTCGAGCTTGCGCTTGCGCAGGTCGACCTCGTAGTGCACGAGGTCCTTGGGCCGCTCGGGGAAGGGCCGGCGGTCGATCCCCACGAGCAGGGTCTCGGTGTGGAGCAGGCGCGCCAGCGCCCGGCCGAGGTGACCGGAGATGCCGGTCACCGCGACGAGCCCGGGCATGCCGGGAAAGAGCACGGGACGCGAGAGGTTCGCTCGCACGGGGCGTCACCAGAAGATGTGCCGGCGCTCCTTGAGGCCCGCCCTGAGGAGCCCTCGGATGGCGTCCTTCACGCGCTCGACCTTCTCCTCGAGGACGGCGTCGTCGTCCTCGGAGGAGCCGGTGAAGGCGAGCGGGTCGCCGAAGTGCAGGTGATAGCGGGTGGGCAGGGGCAAGGCGAGCGGGGTGGGGGTGAGCGGCAGGGCCGGCATGGCGAGGAGCCGGGCGAGGGGCTTCAGGTCGAGGAGGGCCGGGGCCTGCTCCTCGGCGCCGACGATGCCCACCGGCAGCACCGGGGTCCCGGTCTCGAGCGCGAGCCGCATGAAGCCCAGGCCGAAGCTCTGCAGGTGGTAGCTCTGCCAGAAGGGCTTGCACAGGCCGCGCACGCCCTCCGGGAAGACGAGCAGGGCCTCCTCGGCGGCGAGGAGCCGGCGGCAGTTCTCGGGGGTGCCCACCACCTGGCCCAGCCGGGCGTAGAAGCTCGACACGAAGGGCAGGCGCGGCACCCACTTCTCCACCAGCGCCCGGGCGAAGCGAGGCGGGTCGAGCTCGACGAGCAGGGAGAGGCCCAGCATGGCGGCATCGAAGGGGAGCTGCCCGGAGTGGTTGGCGACGACCAGGAGCCGCCCCGCCCTGGGCACCTTCTCGAGGCCGTGCACCTCGACCCGGAAGTACTTGCGGTAGAGCCAGAGGAAGGGGGCCATGGCCGCCACCGCGTAGTCGACGTCGAACCCGTAGGGATCGACGCCGTACTCGTTGCGGGCCGGCTTGAGCTTCTGCAGGCGCTCGCGCGCGCCCGGACCCCCGAGCTCGAAGGTGAGGGTGCGCAGGCCCTCCCGGAGGACCGCCCCCAGGTCGCTCATCGGAAGACTGTTACCACGCCCCTCCGCCCCGAGGCAGGCGTCCCATGGGGACCTACCCCGGGGCCTGCCGGGCCGTGGCGCGCAGGCGTTCGGCGGCCTCGGACAGGGGGACCCAGGCGCGCTCCCGCGCCTCGTCGACGAAATCCCGCAGGCGGGCGAGCCGCTCCTTGAGGGGCACCCGGAGCTCGGGCTGGAGGGCCCGGAGAGCGCCCGGGACCTCGGAGGCGTCGAGCAGGTCGAGGCCGTGCAGCTCGAGATCCAGGAGCGGCCGGTTCGAGAAGGGGCGGGCGAGGGTCCGGATGAGGCGGCGCGGCAGGGCGCCGACCGCGGCGCCGGTGAGCGGGAAGCCGAAGAGGCCGGTCGCCACCGGGAGCTCGAGGAGCTCGAGCGCGCCCACCCGGTAGGGCTCGCGGGGGTGGGGGCGGTAGGGGACGCGCGGCGCGAGGAGCACCCGCGGCCGATCGAGGATCGCGGCCGAGGTGCGCCCCTTCATCCTCTGGCCGAGGAGCACGGCCGCCTTGGCGAGGTAGTAGGGGAGGGCCGGGAAGGCCGAGGCGTCGTAGCGGTAGCCCGCCCTGGCCAGGGCGGCGAGGAGGGGGGCCGAGAGCGTGTAGCCAGGGGCGCGAAACCCGACCGGGCGGCGGCCGCAGACGCGCGCCACCGCCTCCGCGCCGCCCTCGATCTCGGCCCGCATGGGCTCGGGCGAGAGGCGCGAGAGCCGGTAGTCGTGCGAGAGAGAGTGGTTGGCGATCTCGTGGCCGTCGCGGGCGAGCCGCTCCACCGCGCGGGCGGCCGGCTCGTATGCGAGGTTCCGGCCGACGCAGAAGAGGGTACCCTTCACGCCCAGGCCGGCCGAGAGCTCGCCGAAGCGCGCGCTCGCCCGCTCGTAGATCGGGTCCGGGCCGCCCGGCGGGGCGGGGAGCCCGTGGATGCGGTGGTAGTGCTCGAGCCCGTCGAGGTCGATGGTGAGCGAGGCGAGGAGCGGGGACACGTCGAGCTCGCCCGCGCCGGCCCTAGGAGCCGGAGGCCTCGCCGGGGTCGCGGCTCTCGGTCGGGTCTCCCTCGCGCGCCGGGCGGGCGCGCACCCTCAGCACCCAGAACAGCCGCACGAGCTGGCGGAGCACGTTGGGGACGCGCTTGAAGAGGGCGATGGAGGGCGGCCGCTTCTCGGCCAGCGTGACCGGGATCTCCATCACCCGCTTCCCCTCCAGGACCGCCCTCAAGACGAGCTCGCTCGCGAAGACGTCGCGGTCCACCACGCAGCGGGCGGCGGTGGGGGCGATGCGCTCCCGCACGAAGGCCTTCACGCCGTGGGTGTCGGTGCCCCTGAAGCCGAGCACGAGGCGCAGGACGGTGTTGTGGACCGCGGTGGCGAGCCGCCGGTAGGCGGGCCGCAGGTCGCGCGAGCCGGGAGCCCGCTTCGAGCCCACCACCATGTCCGCCCGGCCCTCCTCCAAGAAGGCCAGGGCGCGGTCGTAGAAGCTCACGTCGCACAGGTCGATCTCGTCGGCCACCACGAAGCGGCCGCGCGCCTCGGCGATCCCTCGCTTCAGGGCCTCCCCGTAGTTGGGGCGCTCGCAGTGGAGGTGGCGCACCCGCGGCTCCTCGGCCGAGAGGGCCCGCAGGATCTGGAGGGTGCGGTCGCGGGAGCCGTTCTCGCTCACCACCACCTCGAAGCTGTAGCCCCGCTCGGAGAGGCGGTCGACGAGCTCGCGGCAGGCCTCGCGCACGATGAGCTCCTCGTCGAAGACCGGGATGACGACCGAGAGGTACGGCGGAGGAGGCATCTCTAGGCCACTCTTCTCGCGCATTCCCTGCCGCCGAGCAAGGCGTCTTCCATCGAGGAGTACTCCCACCGTCCGTAGCGGCCGGCCACGAGGACGTCGTTCTCGGCGAGGTAGTCGACGATGGCGCGGCGGGCCTCGCCGTAGTGGCGGTCGTAGAGCACGTAGGCGTGGGGGATGACGCGCGTCTCGGTGAAGAGGACGTCGCGCTCGCCCCGCAGGAAGCCGAGGTCCACGAGCGTCCGCACCGCCTCGGCCTCCACCTCGGCCGCGAGGAGCGGCGAGGCGGCGCTGAACTCCACGTAGAAGCTGCGCCGCCCCGCCGGCGCCAGCGAGGGGACCGCCGCCGAGGCCGAGCCGACGCGGTAGGGCCGGTGGCGCTCCTCGGGCAGGTAGACCCAGTGGAAGGGCGGAGCGCCCACGTCCTGCGCCCCCACGTTCACGTAGGTCACGGTGGTGGCCCGGAGCAGCCGCGCCGCCTCGCCCACCGGTTCGGGCACCTTTCCGCACAGCGCCACCAGCTCGGGCAAGGGGATGGTCGCCACCAGGTGGCGAAAGGCCACCTCCTCCCCGGTGGAGAGCAGGGCCGTCTTCCTCCGGAGGTCGAGCCCGAGCGGGTGGACGCCGGTCAGGGCCGGCTCGGGCAGGAGCGCGGCGAGGGCCCGCACGAAGGCCTCGATGCCGCCCGCCCGCGGGTAGATGAAGGTGGCGTTGTAGCCGGCCCGGTCGCCCTCCAGGCCGAGCGCGCCGCGCACCACCTCGGCGAGGGTGGGGCGCGGCACGAAGCGGCCCATCCAAGCGGTGCCGAGCTCGCTCGGGTGGACCGTCCAGAGCTTCTGGTTGTACGGGTACATGAAGTTCTTGGCGAAGCCCTCCCCGAGGTGGCGCAGGATGAACTCCGCGAAGTCCTTGGGTTCGCGCTCGCGGAGCGCGCGGCCGCCCTCGCCGAGGTGCGCCTCGATGAAGCCGAGCACGTTCTCGGCCACCACCTCCGGAGGGAGGCCGTGCGTGTTCACCTGGTACGGGTAGCGGGTGAAGCGCCCGTGCGAGTAGATGGCCGCCCGGCGCTCCACCGTCGCCCACCCGCCGGGCAGGCACCGCTCCGCGAGCGCACGCATCTCCGGGTCGCGCAGGTGCAGCCAGTGCCCGGTGGCGTCGAAGAGGAAGCCCGCCCGGGCGTCGGTCTTACATAGGCCGCCCACCCGCTCGCTCTTCTCGATGAGCCGGTAGGGACGGGGGGCGTGCAGCGCGGCCGAGAGGCCGGCCAGGCCGGCGCCGAGGATGAGGAGGTCCCGATCGGCCATGGAGCCACGTGCGGGCAGGGCGATGTAGGTGAAAGTTCACCCTGGAGCCGTGGGACGCTAGCACGGACCGGCCGCCCGGCGAAACCTTGCCGCCCGCGAGGACCGGATGTTACGCTGCGATACCTTTGGGGTTTTCACGTGCGCGTCTCCTGTCCCAGCTGTCACTCTTCGTACGAGATCGACGAGCGGCGCGTCCCGCCGGGGGGATTGAACGTCCGCTGTCCGAAGTGCCGCAACGCCTTCCCGGTGAGGCCTCCGGCGCCGGCTGGGGCAGGCGCGGTGCCTCTCCCCGGGCCCAAAGTGGCCCCAGCGCCTCCAAGGCCGCCCCCGCCCGACGAGGAGCGCGCGCCCAACACCACCCTGCCGTTCTTCACGCGGCCGACGGTCCCCGCTTCTCCTCCTCCTCCGCCGGTCGCTCCGCCGCCCTCGACCTTCGAGGCCGGGTCGGCCTCGCAGGGGCCGTTCGCGCCGCCCCCCGCGACCGGGACCGGTGCCCCCTCGGCCTTCGGGGCCTCGCCCACGCTCGTCGAGGGCTTCGGGCCTCCGCCCTTCCCGCCCCCCGCCGCGGCCGCGACCAAGACCCCCTCGCCCTTCGGGGCCTCGCCCACGCTCGTCGACCATTTCTCGGCCGACGGTTTCCCCGCGCAGGGCGCGGCGGCCGAGAAGACGCCCTCGCCCTTCGCGCTCAACACGACCCTCGTCCAGGGCTTCGGGGAGTCCGTCCCGCCGCCCTCGCCCTTCGGAGCTTCGCCGACGCTCATCGAGGGCTTCGGGCCTCCGCCCTTCCCAACCCCGGCGGCGGTCGAGACCGCGGGCCCCATCGCCGCCACCCCCACGC
>DATJVF010000254.1:0-7741 GCA_035501995.1 Anaeromyxobacteraceae bacterium | reverse complement strand
GAGGCCGCGCGAGAGGTACAGGCCGGGGTTGTCCCGGCTCTCCGGCGGCTCGTAGGCGCGGCGCAGATCGGTCTCCTTCGCCAGGAAGGCGTCGAGCGCGTCCGGCTTCACGACGCGGAGCTCCACCGGCCCTCGCCGTTCGAAGGCCACCTCGACGACCGGTTGCTCGTCGGTCCCGAAGGCGCGCGACACGGTGAGGTAGAGCGGCTTTCCGTCGGCGAGGGACGGCAGAGCGAGGAGGGCCGGGAGCACCACGGCCAGGGCGGAGCGGGAGCGGGCGGTCACGAGCGGAACCCTCCAGGCACGAGCGCGTGGCCCTCGGCCACGCCGCGCAGGCCGAAAGACGGCAGCTCCTCGAGCAAGCGACGCGCCGCCTCGATGTCGGGGGAGGCCTGCCCCCGCGAGGCAGCCTCGCGGGCGAAGGCGTCGCCGAGCAGCCGGGAGAGCAGCGCGCCCAGGTTGGCCGCCACCGCGACCGAGAGCCGCTGCCGGAGCCCGTTGGCCAGCGGCGGCGAACCGTGGACGAGCGAGGGGACCTTGCCCTCGCAGCCTTGCTGCACGGCGAGCCCGAGGGCGGGGGTCGACGCGTACACCTCGTACCCGCAGGCCTGGCGCGCGTCCATGGGGTTCGGCCCGCTGAAGGCCTCGCGCAGCAGTCCGGCGTCGCCCTCCGGCCAGGCCACCGCCACCTCGGTGGCGAGCTTGTCATCGCCGCGGGGGTTCCAGATCACCGCCACCGGGCGAGCCCGGTACGGGCCCCGGTAGGTGCGGGAGAGGTGGGCGCGCAGGGAGTCGCGCGTCAGGGTCTCCGGCAGGCGAAGCGTCGCCAGCACCACCACCCCGGCGTCGGCCGGGATGAGCCGCAAGAGGGCCTCCGGGGGCTCCGCCGCGTCGAGGCGGCCCGGGTCGGCGAGGTCGCCGCGGAGGCCGCGAGGCTCGAGGCGGTCCTTCTCCACCGCGAAGTCCAGGCGGGTCACCGGGCCCAGGCCGAGGAGGCTCGCGGCGAGCTGTGCCTCGCGGCCGAACCCTTCCGGCGAGAAGGAGACGGTGAGATCGGTCGCTGCCGCGGGCGGTGCCTCGGGCGGCGTGACGCACAGCGCCTGGACCACCGCCGCCGGGCTCCTGGAGAGGACGATGCGCCCGTCCTTCGCCGCCGCGAACACCGCGTGCTCGGCGATGAGCCAGCGCGAGACCACCAGGGCGGGCGGAGGCGGCCGGCCGGCCGCCGGCGCGAGCGGAGCCTCCTCGCCGGGACAGCGGGGGGCACCGTACCGCCCGTGTCGGGCGACCCGCTCGAAGAGCTCGAAGGCCCCGGAGGCGCTCGAGGACGGCCTCGGGACCACGATGGCCGGCGTGCCGGTGGCGGAGGGCCCGGCGAAGAACACCACCCGGAACGGATCGGCGAGGAGCCTCTCGGCGACGACGTCGAACACCACGCCCTTGAAGGCCTGGGCCATGTCGTTGCCGCGGCTCGACAGAAACCCTGCCCAGCCGGTGGCCGCGCCCTGTCCGAGCGGCTCCCGCAGGGCTCTCGCCAGCCAACCGTTCGAGCGCAGCATGGTCCAAACCTTCCTGGGCCGATGGACGTCGGCCCACAGGGACGGCACCGGCCGCTCGTCGCCGAGGACGAGCTCGACCGGCGGAGCCTCGTCGCTCGTGGTGGTGGCCTTGGTCCCGAGGACCACCGCGACGGCGATCCCGAGGGCGGAGACGAGGAGCACCGCGACGAGAAGGATGCGCTGGTTCATGGGCTCCACTCCCTGAGTCGGTAGAAGCCGAGGAAGAGGGGGTTCCCCGGTAGCGGCCGCCAGCCGGGCGGGGCATCGCGCTCCAGATCGTCGAGCCGGCCATAGCGGACCTTCGCGCCCTTCTCGCCGGTGTGGTAGACGACGAGCGTCGGCTGCCGCGCCGGATCGTCGGGACGGACCACCAGCATGAGGTGGTGAACCGGCTCGCCACCCTCGCCCTCGCGCGCGAAGGCGACCAGGTCGCCGGAGCGCAGCTGCGCCCGGGCCGCCTCGTCGCGACCGATGAGGACGAAGGAGCCGGCGAGCAGGGTCGCGGCATCGGCGAACTGTGCGTCCTGGCCCTCCCGGTCGCGGAAGGGCCCCCGGGCCGCGCGGGCCGGTAGGAGCCGCTTGAAGGCGGTGCGGTAGGCGAAGCGCACGAGCCCGGCGCAGTCGCGCTGCGCCGCGGTCCAGGACGGGTCGATGGCGTACACCTGCGCGAGCGCGATCTCGGCCACCAGCCGGCGGAGCAGGGCCTCGGAGGGCGGTGCTGCCACCTCGGCGGCGAGCAGCAGGGCGAGCAGCATGGACTAGTCCCCCAGGTCGGCGCCGCCGCCCGACCGCGAGAGCTCACGGGCGACCTCGTCGAGGTTCGGTGGCCAGCCGGGGCCGAGGGCGTCCTGCCCGGGCACGTAGAGGTCGGCGCGCCCCTCGCCGAGGACGTTGATCCAGGCGAGCACCCGCGTCGTGCCCGGGGTGGCCAGGGGGACCCGGACGCGTCGCTTCGTTTCCGAGGGCGTGCCCTCGAAGAGGGTCAGGTCGAGGGTGCCGACCGTGTGCGCTTTGTCGCCCGAGGGCCAGTAGTTGGTGGCGACGAGGAAGACCCCCCTGGGCGGTGCGCGGTGGATGTAGAGGTAGGGCCCGTACCCGGGCTGGTCGAAGTTCCCGCCCTGGTCGTTCAGGAAGAAGGTGCCGCCGGACGGGCTCTCGGTGTTCGACCAGAAGACGTGGGCCATCTTCTTGAGCACGAGGCGGCCGTCCGGGCCGAGCGAGCTCGCGGTCGGCTCGTAGATGTGGAGGTCGGTGTAGACGCCGTCGGTGTCCGAGGTCAGCACGGCCTTGAGAGGCACCGGCGGGATCTGGGCGAAGCAGGTGACCAGAGCCGAGGCGGTCCCACCCCGGTTGGTGGCGATGGCGGTGACGACGTTCCTTCCGGCGGCCGCGGGGAGCTTGCGGGAGAACCGGCCGTTGAAGGTGCGCAGGAGGTAACGGTCGCCGTTGATGGAGAGGGTGATGGGGTCGACGGTGGCATCGCTCACCGCCCCCTCCACCAGCATCATCCGACCCACGCTCCAGCCCCCGGGCGGCGACGTGAGCGTCACCACCGGCCGAACCGTCCCTCGCCCGACGGGGACACCGCTCTCCCGCGGCCTCACGGCCTCGGGCGGCGCCGCGACGAGCGCGAGCGCGAGGAGCACGACCTGCATGCGATCCCCTCCTGTCAGGGAGCGTTGAGGCCCCGGGGTAGTCGACCCTGGCGGCCCGAGCGGCCGTCTGGGCTCGATAGCAAGGGCCGGACCAGGCGGAGGAGGCGGGGAAGGCCGAGGCGAGCCGAAGGGATCCGTGATGTCCCCTGCGCCGTGTGCTCCGCCGGACACGTGGGAGGGTGTGTTCGATGGTTCACGCGCGCCCTCAGCCGGTCCCGTCGCCGCCGGGCCGCTCGCCCGAGGGAAAGCCACCCGACCCCGCTCGGGCTTCCGCGGGCGAGCTTGGAGCCGATGAACCGGACCCTCGACAAGGCGCCGACCTCTGACGTCCGCCTCCGGCGCGACGCGACCTTGAGCGTAGGGGGCACCCCTCAGCTCGCCAATAGCGATCGCGACGACGGTTCCGGAGCCGGCGCACCCCTCACGGACCGGTCCGTCCTGGCCGAACGCGCGCCCTGGCGTGGCGCTCTCAACCCGCCCCGAGATAAGCCCGGCGGACCTGCTCGTCCTCGGCCAGCTCCGCGGCGCGGCCCTGGCGCACGATCCGTCCCGTCTCGAGAACGTAGGCGCGATCGGCGATGCTGAAGGCCGCGAACACGTCCTGCTCGACGAGCAGGACGGTCACCCCCCGCCGGCGCACCTCCAGGAGGGCGGCGAGGAGCTCATCGACCACCAGGGGTGCCAGGCCGAGGCTCATCTCGTCCACCATCAGGAACTTGGGGTCGGCCATGAGCGCCCGGCCGAGGGCGCACATCTGCTGCTCCCCACCCGACAGGCTTCCGGCGATCTGCCCACGCCGCTGCGAGAGCACGGGAAAGAGCCGGTAGACCTCGAGGAAGCTGCTCTCGATCCCGGCCCGGTCGCGCCGCCGGTAGGCCCCCATCCGGAGGTTGTCCTCCACGGTCATGCGGTCGAAGAGCTGCCGACCCTCGGGGACCTGCACGGCCCCGAGATCGAAGACCTGCTCCGGCATGAGTCGACGGAGGTCGCGCCCGAGGACTCGCAGGGTGCCGGTCGAGTCCACCACCCGCGAGAGGGCGCGCAGGAGGGTGGTCTTGCCGGCGCCGTTGCTCCCCACCAGCGTCACGATCTCGCCCGCTCCGACCACGAGGCTCACCTCGAACAGCACCTTGGCCTCCCCGTAACCCGCGCACAGGCCCGCCACCTCGACGAGCGGCGCGGTCACGCCCGCCTCCTGCCCAGGTAGGCCTCGACCACCCGCGGGTGGGACAGCACCTCGTCCGGGCGGCCCTCGGCGATCTGCTCCCCGTGATGAAGCACCATGAGGCGGTCCGCCAGCTGCCGGATGGCCCGCATGACGTGCTCGATGACGAGGATGGCGACCCCGTCGGCTCGCACCTTCCTGATGATCGCCACCACCTGGTCGACCTCGGCGGGATTGAGGCCGGCCATGACCTCGTCGAGGAGCAGGAGCTTGGGCCCGAGCGCGAGCCCCTTGGCGAGCTCGAGGCGCTTGCGGTCGGGTCCGGTCAGCGCCTCGGCGCGGTCGTAGGCGCGGGAGGCGAGGCCGGTGACCTCCAGACAGCCGAGGGCGCGCTCGCGGGCGCGGGCGCGGTGGCGCTCGCCTCCCCCCCGGCCGAAGAGGGCGCCCACCGCCACGTTCTCGAGGACGGACAGGCCCGGGAACGGCTTCATGATCTGGAAGGTGCGCCCGATGCCGAGGTGAGCCCTGCGGTGGGGCGGGAGCCGGTCGATCCGCCGGTTCTCGAAGTAGATCTCCCCCTCGGTCGGCCACAGGGTGCCGCTGATGAGGCTCACCAGGGTGGTCTTCCCCGCGCCGTTCGGGCCGATGAGCCCCAGGATCTCTCCCCGGTCGAGGTGGAAGGTCACCCGCCTGAGCGCCGTGAGGCCGCGAAACCGCTTGCTGAGCCCGCGGGCCTCGAAGATGGGGGTCCGGTCGGTCACAGGCGGTAACGCCTCAGGTTCTCGCCGAAGTACCGCAGACCCCGTTGGCGGAGTCCTCTCCCGGCGTCCCAGAGTCCCTTCGGCATGAAGAGGACCGCCAGCACGATGACGAGGCCATAGAACAGGCTCGCCATGCTGGAGATCGCGCTCGCCAGCCACTCGGAGACCCCGGAGAGGAGCAACGCGCCCACCACCGGGCCCACGACCGTGCCGGGGCCCCCGAAGACCGCCATGATCACCATCTTCACGTTGAGCGAGCTGTCGAAGGCGCTCGCCGGATCGACGAAGGTGATCCAGTAGGCGTGAATGCCACCGGCGAGCGCGGTGATGACCGCGGCGAGGGCCAGGGCCATGACCTTGAAGCGGGTGGTGGCGACCCCCATGACCGCCGCCGCCTCCTCGTTCTCGCGGATGGCGACGAGCCCGGCGCCGAAGCGGCTCCGCGCCGTGAGGGCCACCGCCGCGGTGGCCGCGGCGAGGAGGCCGAGCGCGAGCTCGTAGAAGAGGGTGTCGCTGCGGAAGATGGGCAGGATGAGGCCGATGTTCCTCCCGGCGATGGCGACGTTGCGCACGATAGCCGCCAGCATGGCCGAGAGCCCGAGCGTGACGATCGCGAAGTAGGGCCCGCGCAGCCGCAGGATGGGCACCCCCACCGCACAGGCACAGGCCATGCCCAGGGCGGCCCCGCAGGCCAGGCCAACCCCGAACTGCTGGTGGAAGCGCGCCATCGCCACCGCGGTGCCGTAGGTGCCGAGCCCGTAGAAGGCCGAGTTCCCGAAGGAAGGGTAGCCGGCGTACCCGCCCAGGATGTTCCAGGCCTGGGCGAGCGAGGCCAGCAAGAGGGCCTCGATGCCGTATTGCGTGAGGGTGGGCCGGGCGGCGAGCGGGACGGCGGCGAGCACCGCACAGGCGAGCGCAGTCGCGAGCCATCGGACGGTCATGCCGGCCGCAAGAGCCGCGAGGTCCGCGCCACGAGCAGGAGCACGAGCAGCCCGAAGCTGATAGCGTCGACGTAGGTGGAGGCCAGGTAGGCGCCGGTCAGCGCCTCGGCCACCCCCAGGGCGAGGCCACCGGCGAGGACGCCGAGCGGTCGGTCCAGCCCGCCCAGGATGGCGATCACGAACGACTTGGGGGTCAAGCTGTTGCCCAGGTAGGGGCTGATCTGCGCCACCAGCCCGTACAGGCCGCCGGCGGCGCCCGCCAGGGCCGCCCCGGTTCCGAAGGTCAACGCGAAGATGCGCCTCGGGTTCACCCCGTACAGCCGGGCCGCCCCGAGGTTCTGGGCGCTGGCGCGGATGGCGCGCCCGGTCCGGGTGCGCCCGAGCGCGAGCCACAGTGAGGCGGCCAGGACGAGCGCCGCGCCGAAGGCGGCCGCCGGGACGAGCGGGACCACCAGCCCGCCAAGCGCGAGGTGCTGGCCGGCATAGGGCGGGTTGATGGTGCGCAGGTCGGCACTGAAGGCGAGCTGGGCGAGGTAGGTCGCGACCACCTCGAGCCCGAAGGTGACGAGCAGCGTGTTGAGGAGCGGCGAACGGGCGATCTGGCCGAGCACGAACCATTGCAGCGCGTACCCCAGGCCGAACAGGCCGAGCATCGCGAGGGGGAGCGCGGCGAAGGGATCGAGGCCGGCCGAGGTGTAGAGGTAGTAGACCGCGTAGCCGCCCAGCATGATGAGCGCGCCGTGCATGAGGTTCACGATGTTCAGGACGCCCCAGACGAGCCCCATGCCGAGCGCCATCAGCCCGTAGAGCCCGCCGACGAGCAGCCCGTTGACCACGATCTGCGCGAAGAGCAGCACCGGGGCGCGATTACTTGTGCGCCAGCCGCTTGCTCCACGCCGGCACCGGGTAGAGCGGCCGGTGGACGAAGTCGTGGACGTAGATCGGCACGACCTGGCCGTGCTGGATCTGGATCACCGTCTGGGCGAGGGCGATCTGGCCGCCGGGGTTGAAGTGGATGCGGCCGTACAGGCTCTGGAAGTCGAGGTGGGCGATGGCGTCGCGCACCTTGCCCGAATCGAGCGAGCCGGCCGCCTCGATGGCCTTTACGAAGGTCTCCACGTCCGCGACGGCGGAAGCCGCGTGGTAGTCGGGGGCGTAGCCCAGCTTCTGGTGGTAGAGCGCGGCGAACTTCTCGCCGTCGCCGAACCAGTCGTCGCGCTCCGCAGCCGACGGCAACCAGGGCGTCATGCCGAAGGCGTATTCCGCGTCGGGACCGAGCGCCTGCCGGAAGTCGGCGGTGGGCACACCGACGGTGAACGAGGCCATCCTCTGCGGGCTGACGCCGAGGCTCTTCATCTCGCGTATGAAGTTGAGCGCCTGCGCCTCGTGGCCGCTCCAGAGGATGACGTCCGGATGCTTCGAGGCGACGAGGGAGAGGATGGAGGCGAACTCCGCGTGGTCCTCCGGGTACTGCTTGTCGACCACGAGCTCGAGCCCGGCGGCGCTGAGCAGCTTGCGGGTGCCCTTGGCGACCGAGACGTCGAACGCGTCGTCGGCCGACACCAGCGCCACTGTCCTCGCGGGTGGGGAGAGCTTCCCGAGCATCTCGATGGTGCTCGCGAAGTAGTCGTCGGCTGGCGGCAAGGTCCCGAACACGTAG
>DATJVF010000253.1:0-13454 GCA_035501995.1 Anaeromyxobacteraceae bacterium | reverse complement strand
CGGCCGACAGATCGAGCTTCATCAGCGCGTCGAGCGTCTGCGGCGTCGGCTCGAGGATGTCGAGGAGCCGCTTGTGCGTGCGGATCTCGAACTGCTCGCGCGACTTCTTGTCGACGTGCGGGCTGCGCAGGACGGTGAACTTGTTGATGCGGGTGGGGAGCGGGATGGGCCCGGCCACCTTGGCCCCCGTCCGCTTGGCCGTCTCCACGATCTCGCCGGCCGACTGGTCGAGCAGCTTGTAGTCGTAGGCCTTGAGCCGGATCCGGATTTTCTGAGTCGCCATCGGGACGCCTTCTCTCCGTCACCTGGCGCGGCGCGGAACAAAGGCCCGCCCCTCGTGCCGCGGGCTGCTTTGTTCCGCCGTTCGCCCGGTGTCCTTCGCTACTGGATGACCTCGGCCACCACGCCCGCACCGACCGTACGCCCACCCTCGCGGATGGCGAACCGGAGCTCCTTCTCCATGGCGATGGGGGTGATGAGCTCGACCTCCATCGAGACGTTGTCGCCCGGCATCACCATCTCCACCCCCGGGGGGAGCTGCATGGAGCCGGTCACGTCGGTGGTCCGGAAGTAGAACTGCGGGCGGTACCCGTTGAAGAAGGGGGTGTGGCGGCCGCCCTCGTCCTTGGTGAGGACGTACACCTCGGCCTTGAACTTGGTGTGGGGGGTGATCGAGCCCGGCTTGGCGAGCACCTGCCCGCGCTCGACCTCCTCGCGCTTGAGGCCGCGCAGGAGGCAGCCCACGTTGTCGCCGGCCTGGCCCTCGTCGAGGAGCTTGCGGAACATCTCCACGCCGGTGACCACCGTCTCGCGGGTCTCGGAGAGCCCGACGATCTCGACCTTGTCGCCCACCTTGATGCGGCCGCGCTCGATGCGGCCGGTGGCCACCGTGCCGCGACCTTCGATGGAGAACACGTCCTCCACCGGCATGAGGAACTCCTTGTCGAGCGAGCGCTTGGGCTCGGGGATGTAGGTGTCGAGCGCCTCGAGGAGCTTCTCGATCGACTCGGTGCCCTCCTTGCCCAGGGTCTGCATGGCCTTGAGGGCGCTGCCGCGGATGACCGGTACCTTGTCGCCCGGGAACTCGTACTTCGAGAGGAGCTCGCGCACCTCGAGCTCCACGAGGTCGAGGAGCTCGGTGTCGTCGACGAGGTCGCACTTGTTGAGGTACACCACCAGCGCCGGGACGTTGACCTGGCGGGCGAGCAGCACGTGCTCGCGGGTCTGCGGCATGGGGCCGTCGGCGGCGGAGACCACCAGGATGGCGCCGTCCATCTGGGCCGCACCGGTGATCATGTTCTTGATGAAGTCGGCGTGGCCCGGGCAGTCCACGTGGGCGTAGTGGCGCTTCTGGGTCTCGTACTCGACGTGGGCGGCGGCGATGGTCAGGATCTTCGACTCGTCGCGGACGGTGCCGCCCTTGGCGATCTCGGCGTACGACTTGGGCTTGGCGAGCCCCTTGTTCGCCTGGGTGAAGGTGATGGCTGCCGTGAGCGTGGTCTTCCCGTGGTCGACGTGCCCGATCGTTCCAACGTTCACGTGCGGCTTGGTGCGCTCGAACTTTTCCTTGGCCATGTTCCTCGTCCTCTCTTCCTCGTCAGGCTACTTGGCGGCGACTGCGGCGCCCTTGGTCTTGGTGATGATGGTCTCGGCGATGCTGCTCGGGACCTGCGCATAGTGGCCGAACTGCATGGTGTAGGTGGCCCGGCCCTGCGTCTTCGAGCGCAGGTCGGTGGCGTAGCCGAACATCTCGGCCAGCGGGACCTGCGCGGTGATGACCTGCGCTCCTCCGCGGGGGTTCATGCCCTGGATCTTGCCGCGGCGCGAGTTGAGATCGCCGATGACGTCGCCCATGAACCCCTCGGGTGTCACCACCTCGACGTTCATGATGGGCTCGAGCAGGACCGGGCGCGCCTTGGCCGCCCCGTCCTTGAAGCCCATCGAGCCGGCGATCTTGAAGGCCATCTCGGAGGAGTCCACGTCGTGGTAGCTGCCGTCGAAGACCTCCACCTTGAGGTCCACCATGGGGAACCCGGCCAGCACCCCGCCCTGCATGGCCTCCTCGATGCCCTTCTGGATGGGGGTGATGAACTCCTTGGGGATGGTCCCGCCCACCACCGCGTTCTCGAAGGCGAAGCCGGCGCCCGGCGCCTGGGGGTGGAGCCTCAGCCAGCAGTGGCCGTACTGGCCGCGGCCGCCGGTCTGGCGGATGTAGCGCCCCTCGGACTCGACCGACCTGGTGATGGTCTCGCGGTAGGCCACCTGCGGCTTGCCGACGTTGGCCTCGACCTTGAACTCCCGGAACATGCGGTCGACGATGATCTCGAGGTGGAGCTCCCCCATCCCCTGGATGATGGTCTGCCCGGTCTCCTCGTCGGTGTGGACCCGGAAGGAGGGGTCCTCCATCTGTAGCCTGGAGAGGGCCATGCCCATCTTGTCGGAGTCGCCCTTGGTCTTCGGCTCGATGGCCACCGAGATGACCGGCTCGGGGAACACCATCCGCTCCAGGATGACCTTCGACCCCTCGTCGCAGAGGGTGTCGCCGGTGGTGGTGGCGCGCAGCCCTACCGCCGCCGCGATATCCCCGGCGAGGACGTCCTTGATCTCCTCCCGCTTGTTGGCGTGCATCTGCAGGATGCGGCCGATGCGCTCCTTCTTGTCGCGGGTGGCGTTGTAGACGTAGGAGCCGGCCTCGAGGGTGCCCGAGTAGACCCGGAAGAAGGTGAGGTTCCCCACGAAGGGGTCGTTCATGATCTTGAAGGCCAGCGCCGAGAAGGGCGCATCGTCGGCGGTGGCGCGGACGACCTCCTGGCCCTTCGGGTCGACCCCCTTCACCGGCGGCACGTCGAGCGGGCTCGGCAGGTAGTCCACCACCG
Source organism: Anaeromyxobacteraceae bacterium (assembly GCA_035501995.1). Lineage (GTDB taxonomy): Bacteria > Myxococcota > Myxococcia > Myxococcales > Anaeromyxobacteraceae > Anaeromyxobacter_A. The sequence goes on along the minus strand of DATJVF010000253.1, from coordinate 10,578 downwards.
CGTCCAGGATCTGCTGCACGCCCTTGTTCTTGAAGGCGCTCCCGCAGATGACCGGGAAGAAGTGCATGGCGATGGTGCCTTGGCGGATCCCGCGCTTCAGCTCCTCGTTGGTGAGCGGATGGCCGTCCAGGTACTTGGCCATGAGGAGGTCATCGAACTCGGAGACCGTCTCCTCGAGGGCGGCCCGGTACTCCTTGGCCCGCTCGAGCTGGTCGGGCGGGATGTCGATCTCCTGGTACTTCGCGCCCATGGTCTCGTCGTCGAAGGCGATGCCCTTCATCTTGACGAGGTCGATCATCCCGCGGAACTTGTCCTCGGCCCCGATGGGGAGCTGCAGGGGCAGCGGGCGCGCCCCGAGCTTCTCGCGGATGGTGTCGACCGACATGAAGTAGTCGGCCCCCACCCGGTCCATCTTGTTCACGAAGCAGATGCGGGGGACCTGGTACTTGTCGGCCTGCCGCCAGACCGTCTCCGACTGCGGCTCGACCCCGGAGACGGCGTCGAACACCGCCACCGCACCGTCGAGGACGCGCAGGGAGCGCTCCACCTCGATGGTGAAGTCGACGTGGCCGGGGGTGTCGATGATGTTGATGCGGTGATCGCGCCAGAAGGCGGTGGTGGCGGCCGAGGTGATGGTGATGCCGCGCTCGCGCTCCTGCTCCATCCAGTCCATGACGGTGGTGCCCTCATGGACCTCGCCGATCTTGTGGGTGACGCCGGTGTAGAAAAGGATGCGCTCGGTCGTGGTGGTCTTGCCGGCATCGATGTGGGCCATGATGCCGATGTTGCGATAGCGCTCGAGTGGACTGGTGCGGGGCATGTCTCGTCTTCTCGACCTGTGGGACGTTCTGCGCGAACCCGTTGCGCCGCCGTTTAGCGACTCGAGGCCTCCACCGAGCTGTCAAAGAGCGGGGAACCTTGCGGGCCGACCGAGTCGGGCCCCCTTCCCTCGATCCTCACGACGTTGAGTAGGTCGTCTCCTCTTACCAGCGGTAGTGGGCAAAGGCCTTGTTGGCCTCGGCCATCTTGTGGGTGTCCTCGCGCTTCTTCACCGCGTTCCCGCGGTTCGAGGCGGCGTCCATGATCTCGCCGGCCAGCTTCTCGACCATGGTCTTCTCGCCGCGGCCCTTCGAATAATCGATGAGCCAGCGCATGGCGAGCGCCACCCGCCGGTCCTGGCGCACCTCGACCGGCACCTGGTAGGTGGCGCCGCCCACCCGGCGGCTCTTCACCTCCACCACCGGCTTCACGTTGTCGAGGGCCTTCTTGAAGATCTTGAGCGGGTCGTCCTTGAGCTTCTGCTCCACCTGGTCGAACGCCCCGTAGATGATCCGCTCGCCGACCGACTTCTTGCCCTTGCGCATGAGGTTGTTGACGAACTTCGCCACCAGCCGGTCCTGGAACTTGGGATCGGGCAGGATCTTGCGCTTCTCGACTTCGCGTCGGCGGGGCATCGAATCTCTTCCTTAGCTCGGGCGCTTGGCGCCGTACTTGGAGCGGCCCTGCTTGCGGCCCTGGACCCCGACCGCGTCGAGGGTGCCGCGGATGATGTGGTAGCGCACGCCCGGCAGGTCCTTGACGCGACCGCCGCGGATGAGCACCACCGAGTGCTCCTGCAGGTTGTGGCCCACCCCCGGGATGTAGCTCGTCACCTCGAAGCCGTTCGTGAGCCGGACGCGCGCCACCTTGCGCAAGGCCGAGTTCGGCTTCTTGGGCGTGGTGGTGTAGACGCGGGTGCAGACGCCGCGCTTCTGGGGCGACTCCTTCAACGCGGGGGCCTTCCTCTTCGTCTGGAGTTGCTCGCGGCCCTGGCGCACCAGTTGGCTGATGGTCGGCATCGGACGGAAGTTTTCCCTCAATGAAAACGCCCCGCCAAATTGCCGTGGGGCGCTCGTGCGACGACACCCTTCCCGGTGAAGGGGCGCGAATTATACGGTGACATCTCGGGGTGTCAAGGGCTTTCGAGCTCTCCCACCGCCGCACGGGCGCGCCGCCCCTCCCCCGAGGGCGGGCAGGCCCCGAGGCGGAGCGCCTCGAGGAGCGCGCGCACCGCGGCCGGAACCCCGATCCGCCCCTCCTCCCCGGGGGCGACGAGCACGAGGTCCTCCCGGTCCGGGATGGAAGCCGCCCGGCACAGGTAGGCGGTGAGGCGCAGGCGGCGGTGGGTGAGGAGGCGCTCGACCGCGCCGAGAGGGCTACCCACCGCCACCTCGAGGCCGAGCGAGAGGGCGAGCTCCCGCCGCAGCGCCTCGCGCGGCTCCCCGCCCGGCGGGACGGCCGCGGCCGGGAGCGCCCACAGCCCGCCGAAGAGGCCACCCGGCGGGCGGCGCGCGAACAGCAGGGCCGCCCCGCGCCGGACGACGGCACAGGCGAGCCCCGCCGGCACCGCCGGCCGGCGGGTGCGGGCCCGCGGGACGAGGAGCTCCACCCCGGCGCGCCTCGCCCGGCACAGGCCCGCGAGCGGGCACTCGAGGCAGCGCGGCCGGGGCTTCGTGCACACGAGCGCGCCGAGCTCCATGAGCGCCTGGTTGAAGTCGCCCGGGCGGCCCTCGGGGACGAGCGCCTCGGCGAGGCCCTGCAACCGCGCGCCGGTGCGCGGGTGCTCCGGGGCACCGCGCAGCAGGAACAGGCGCGAGAGGACCCGGGCGACGTTGCCGTCCACGCAGGGCGCCTTGAGCCCGAAGGCGATGCTCGCCACCGCCCCGGCGGTGTAGGGACCGAACCCCGGCAGCCCGCGCAGCGCCTCGACCGAGGCCGGGAGGCCGCCGTACCGCGCGAGCGCCTCCCGGGCCGCTCGCAGCAGGCGCCGCCCGCGGGCGTAGTAGCCGAGGCCGCCCCACAGCGCGAGCACCTCCTCCTCGCTCGCCCGCGCGAGCGCCTCGAGGGACGGGTAGCGCAGGACGAAGCGCCGGTAGTACGGCAGGGCCTGGGCCACCTGCGTCTGCTGCAGCATGACCTCGGCGAGCCACACCCGGTACGGATCGGCCGCGTCTTGCGGGTAGCGCCAGGGCAGCTCCCGGTGGCCGCGGTCCCACCAGCCGAGGAGCCGCCGGCGGAGGGCGGCCCGGCGCCCGGCGGAGAGGAGCGCAGGGCCTACCGCCGCGATGGCCGCCCCGCCTTCCTCTTCCCGCCCTTCGCCCTCGCCGGCGCGCGGCGGGGCGCCGCCGCCCGGGCCCCCTTCGCGGCCCGGGCCTTCCCCTTCGCCGCCCGGGGCTTCCCCTTCGCCGCCCGGGCGGGTTCCTGGTGGCAGACCGCCTCCAGGTTGTGGCCGTCGGGGGCGAAGACGAAGGCCGCGTAATAGCTCGGGTGGTACTGGGTGCGCAGCCCCGGGGCGCCGTTGTCGCGCCCGCCAGCCTTGAGCGCCTCCCGGTGGAAGAGGTCGACCTCGGACCGCCCCCCGGCCACCAGGGCGAGGTGGAGGGGCGAGGTCGGAGCCTCGCCCTCGGCGAGCCACAGCGAAGGCTTGCCCTCCGCCCCGAAGGCGCAGGTGCTGCCGAACTCCATCACCACCCGGTAGCCCAGGGGCGCGAGCGCCTGCGCGTAGAAGGCGCGGGCGCTCGCGAGGTCCTTCACCGTCAAGGTCAAGTGGTCGATCACGGCCGTCTCCCCACCCCGCCCCGCGGGGCCTCGGGTCGCGAGCGCGCCCCGGGCCGCGGACGGCCGGGCGCGCCCCCTATCTCACTTGAGCCGCTTCTCGCACGACTCCCAGTGGATGTTCTTGAAGAAGGCGTCCACGTACTTGGCGCGCTCGGTGGCCTGGTAGTCGCGCATGAAAGCGTGCTCCCAGCCGTCCATCACCAGGATGGGCGTGTAGCCGGCCGGGTTGCCGTCGTTGTGCAGGGTCACCCAGTGGTTGGAGAGCCAGCCGGTCGTGGGGTCCTGGTAGGTGATGACCCAGCCCACCCCCGGCATGGTGGCCACCGCCCGGAAGTCGGCGAGCCAGGTGTCGTACTTGCCGAAGGAGGCCTCGATGGCCCTCTTGAGCTTCCCCCCGGAAGGCGGCTCGGCCTGGGCGGACCCGACGAGGTTACCGAAGTAGTACTCGTGCAGGATCATGCCGTTGTACTCGAACCCCATCCGCCGGGTGAGCTCGGCGTAGACCGGATCGGCGCCCGAGGCCTTGCCCTCGTTGCACAAGCCGTAGAGCTTGTCGGTGAGCGCGTTGGTGCGCTTCACGTATCCGGCGTAGAGCTTGAGGTGCTCGGCGATCTGGTTGTCCGAGATGCCGCTCAGGCCACGCACCTTCGAGAAATCGCGCTCCGCGTACTTCTTCACGTCCGCCATCGTGCTCCCTCCCGGCCGCGACGGGCCCTCTGGAGTAGTTTCGGTGGCGCCCCACTTAGCGGCACGCCGGGAGAGGGTCAAGAGACCAAAGGGATAGCGGGCCCGCACCCCGGCCGGGCGCGCGCCAGCGCCGCTCCCGGGCGAGGGTGGTATCTTGCCCCGGTGCGACGCCTGGCCCTCGGGCTCCTCTTCACGGCCGGGGCGCTCCTCGCCCTCGTCGCCCTGCTCTTCGCCACCCTGCCGAGCCCTCTCGCGATGGCCAGGGCCAACCCGCGCACCACCGCGCTCATCGAGCAGCGCCGGGTCGAGGCCCGCCGGGCCCGCCGCCCCTTCCATCCGCGCCAGGTGTGGGTCCCGCTCGACCGCATCTCGCCGCGCCTCATCGAGGCCGTCCTGGTCTCGGAGGACGCCTCCTTCTTCGCGCACGGCCCGTTCGACCTCGCCGAGATGAGCGCGGCGGCCCGGGACAGCCTGGAGAGGGGCCGGCGCCTGCGCGGGGCCTCCACCCTCACCCAGCAGCTCGCCAAGAACCTGTGGCTCGGGACCGAGCGCAGCCTCTTGCGCAAGGCCAAGGAGGCCGTGCTCGCCGTGAAGCTCGAGCGGAGCCTCACCAAGCGCCGCATCCTCACCCTCTACCTCAACGTGGTGGAGTGGGACGAGGGGGTCTTCGGCGCCGAGGCGGCCGCCCAGGCGCGCTTCGGCGTCCACGCGGCCGACCTCACCACCGCCCAGGCCACCCTGCTCGCGGCCATGCTCCCCGCCCCTCGCCGGGCCGACCTCGCCCTCCCACCGCGCTGGCTCGCCCGTCGCGCGCGGCGCCTCGTCGACCGCCTGCTCGCGGAAGGGAAGATCGACCCCGCCGAGCACGCGCACGCGAGCGCCGAGCTGGAGCGGATCCTCAGCGGGGCGACCGGCGACGAGGAGGTGCCGGACGAGGAGCTGTGAGGCGCGGGGGCGTCACAGGTTCGGACAGGGCCCCGAGGGGCAGACGCCGCCGGCGCACAGGTGGCTGATGCCGTCCGGGGCCCACAGGCTCCCGGCGTACTTGTCCTGCACGTTGGTCACGCAGGCGTTGGCGTCCCAGCACTCGGAGAAGGAGAACGCCGTGTTGGGCAGGCTCGCCAGGGTGACGCTCACGTCGGCCTTCCCCTCCCCGGCCGCGTCGAAGGAGGCCGTGACCACGAACTCGTCCCCGTTCGCGTCCACGAACTTGTAGGAGAAGCTGCCGTTCCCGTTCGCGTAGCCGTCGTAGTCGTAGTCGAACTGGGCCACCGAGCCGTTCACCCCCACGTCGAGGCCGATGGTGATGGGGTCCTGGGCCCGGTCGTACTGGGCGGACAGGTCGCCGGTCGGGTCGGTGAGCGGGTGGTCGTCCAGGCCGAGCGTCCGCAGCGCCCCGAAGTGGAGGGTGAAGGTCCCCTGCCCGGAGCGGGCGGTGGCACCGGTGAACTGCCCGTCCAGGATCGAGGTCCAGGGATCCCCGCTCCCCTTCACCCGGGCGCCGAAGACGTAGCTGTACTCGGGCAGGCCGTCGGCGTTCACCGACCGGGTCATCTGCACCTCTTCCTCCTTGCCCGGGTGGTTCTGGTCGTCGAAGGGGCCCCAGGTCCGCCCGCTCGAGGTGCGGCTCGTCGGGGTGAGGGCCCGCACGTAGTCCACGAACACCAGCATGCCGTCGACGAGCGCGTTGAGGCCGTCCCCGGCCGGCTGGGCCCAGCCCCACACCTGCGAGGCCCCCGGCGCCGGGCAGGCCGCGGTGAGCGCGCTCGACGGCGCGGCGCCGGCCGCCTGCGCCGCCGAGTTGGGGAGCGCCACGTGGACGTGCTCCGAGGTCGGAAGCGCCTCCACGAAGGCCACGTCCTCGTTCGACCAGTTGCCGCAGGCGGCGGTGAGCACCGCGGCGAGCGGCGTCAGCCCTTTACAGACCGAGCGCATACTCCACCCCCACCACGAGCTCGGCGTAGCCGAGGCTCATGTTCCGGTCGACGTTGTAGAAGAGGTACTGGCCCCGCACCCTCCCCACGGCCGAGAAGCGCTCGGAGAGGCGCCAGGCCACCGCTCCGACGAGGCCCGGGGTGACGGTGAGGAAGTACTGCGAGGGCAAGCCCTGCCCGGGGAAGTTCCGGTCGAGGTAGAGCAGCGCCACCCGGCCCCCCAGCGAGACGGTGAAGGCCTTCAGGCGGAGGTCCTTCCACAGGGAGAGGCCGCCCGAGGCCTCGGTGAAGCGGACCGGGACCGCCTGGCCGCCGCCCAGGCCGAGCGAGGAGGCGCCTCCCCCGAGCGCCGCGTCCAAGCCCCAGGAGAGCCCGTGGCCGAGGTCGTCGCGCACGATGAGCTCCGCCCCCACCAGCGCGGCCGGGGGGAAGTACCCCGACGCCGCCGACGGGCCGAAGAAGGTCTGCCCCCCCACCCCGCCGAGGAGCGAGAAGCGGGCGCCGCCGAATCCCTTCTGAGGGTCCTTCTCGAGCGGCAGCCGCTGCATGCGGCCCTCGTCGAGCTCGACCGGGGCCCCGGACAGCTTCAGGTCCGCGACGAGGAGGCCGTCGCCGGCCGCGAGCCGCTTCTTCACCGTGTAGCGGCCGTCGGGGAGGGCGAGGAGCCGCGGCGTGCCGGCCCGCTTCGCGACCTCGGCCACCGCCCGGTGGCCGCCGTCGAGCACCATGTAGCTCCCCTCGGCGCCGGCCGGGAAGACGATCCCCGCGCGGCCGGCCACGCGGGTCAGGACCACGTCGCCCGCCCCGCCGAGGTCGTAGAGGTAGGCCGGGTGCTGGACCCCGGCCGCCGTGTCGGCGGTGGAGGCCACCGTCCGCGCGTAGGCGTAGGCGTAGGCCTCGGCCAGGGTCACCTGACCGTCGCCGGAGGCGTCGGCGTCGCCGAGCAGGCCAGAGGCGAGGTGGTGGGTGAAGAAGCTGCCCCCGATGGCGTCCGACTCCTGGGAGTCCTCGTCGGCCCCCGAGCTCGTCACCAGGATGAGCCCGTGCGGGCCGCTCGCCCCGGAGACGTCGAAGGCCGGCACCTGGCGGACCCCCTTCGCGCGGGTGAGCACCCCCGAGCGGCAGGAGTCGACGAAGGCGATGCGCACGTCGGCCGGCGCCTCCTCGAGGAGGTGCCTCAGGCGCTGGAGGTCGAGGCGCGTCTCGCGGAAGAGGAGCGCTCCGTCCCGCGCGTGGCCGGAGTAGAAGAAGAGGAGGAGCGTCCGGTCGCCCTTCTCGCGGGCGGCCTCGCTCAGCTGCGAGAGCTCGGCCATGGCGCGGCCGACCTCGTCCGCGCTCGGGGACAGCAAGAGGCGGGCGTCCTCGCCGCGCACCCCGCCGAGCCGGGTGAGGATGGCGTGGATGCGCCGGGCGTCGCGCTCCGCGTAGCGCAGGGCCTGGGTCCCGGCCCCGCCGTCGGGCGAGCCGACCACGAGCGCGAACCGGCGCTCCGCCGCGGCCGCCGGCGCCGCCGCCAGGGCGAGGAGCACGAGCGCGGCGTCGCGGCGCTTCAAGGCCTTGGCCCTCGCTCGAGCGGGAGCGTCACCACCTCGGCCTCCGGGAGGGCGGCGGCCCCGGCTCCGCCCCGGCGCACCCGGGCGAGGAGGTCGGCGGCGTCGATGGGCGCGTCGGAGAGGACGGCCAGGAGCACGCCCGGGCCGTCGCCCGTCCACTCGAAGGCGCCCGGCAGGGGGCCGGGGCGGGCCCGGCCGGCGTAGAGGAGGGTCGGGCCGTCGGCGTCGACGAGCAGGACGGCGGCCTCGGCCCGCTCGACCGCGCCGAGGGCGAGCCGCAGGGGGACGCCCACCGGGACCCTTTCGCCGGGCAGGAGGAGCCGCGCCTGCCCGGCCTCCTCGGCGTACAGGGCGAGCGAGGGCCCCCCCTTCACCCGGAGCCCGTCGTCGGGGCCGGAGGCGAGGCGGGCGACGAGCGGGACGGCCACCGCGGCGGCGAGGGCCGCCGCGAGCGCCAGGGGGAGGAGGCGGCGCGCCCGCCGCGCCGGCGGCTCCTCGGACCGGGCGAGCTTCTCGGCCACCCCGGCCGCGAAGCGGTCGAAGGGGAGCGCGCTCTCGACGGCCAGAGCCTCCTCGCGCAAGAGGCGCTCGGCCTCCTGGCAGCGGGCGCAGCCTCGCAGGTGCTCCTCGACGCGGGCGCGCTCGGCCGGGCCGAACTCCCCGGCGAGCAGGCGCCGCACGCGCGTCACCGAGCAGCCCGGACCGGGGCCGCCGAGGGAGAGGGAGGTCACGGCAGGTCCTCCTCGGGGAAGGTGAGCTCGGGGAGCGCCTCGGCGAGCCGGGCGCGGGCGGTGGCCAGGAAGGCACGCAGGCGCTTGCGCACGGTGGGCCGGCTCCTCCCGGTCAGCTCGGCGATCTCGGCCTGGGTGAGCTCGTCGGCGTAGTAAAGCACGGCCATCTCCTGTTCCTCGGTGCCCACCTCGCCGAGGAGGGCGCGCAGGATCTCACGCCGGTCGGGCTCGAGCCCCTCGTCCCTCCGGGCGCCGGCGAGGCGGGCCCACTCCTCGCGCCAGCGCGCCCGCCCGGCCCTGAGCTCGTTCAGGCAGGTGTGGGTGGCGATCTGCAGGAGCCAGGTGCTGGGGGAGGCGGCCCCCCGGAACTCGGGCAGGGCCTTCATGGCTCGCGCGAAGACCTCCTGGGTGGCGTCCTGGGCGGCCTCCTCGTCGCGGAGGAGCCAGCGGCAGCGCCCGTACACCGCCCCGGCGTGGCGCCGGTAGAGCTCCTCGAGGAGGCCGCCCTCCCGCGCCGGGGCGGACGGGCCGGGGCGGCCTCCCGGCTCGGCCTCGGCCCGCCCACCCGCGATGACGAGGAAGCGCCCCACCCTCGTCTAGCCCTGGGGCACGGCGATGGTGGGGGGCACCGCGGTCGTGAACGACCCGCAGCTCGAGACGTCGCCGGAGTCGCTCGGGTCGGCGGGCGTCGTCACCTGGTAGAGGAGCTCGAAGGGCGGCACGCTGGCGTCGCTGTCCCAGCACTCGCTGCGCGCCACGCTGTTCGTGCCCTGGCTGAAGCTGGCGTCGCCGCGGCCGGCGCCGCTCGAGGTCCAGCGGGAGTGGAGCAGGAGGACCGCCTGGGTGGTCATGTTCTCCACCGCCAGCTGCAGGTCGCCCCCGCCGGCGGTGGCGAGGAACTGGTAGCCGGCGTTGACGGTCTGGCTCGGGTTCACCGAGTCCTGGGTGCCGAGGAACTGGGCGGAGAGGCTGGCCCCGCTGCGGTTGTCGTACTGGACGTCGATGGTGCCGACCTGGGCCGGCTGCCCCGACAGGTGGGCGAGCTTCTGGGCGGCGTTCATGTCGACGAGCAGCGTGCCGTGGCCGACGTTCTTCACGGGGGTGGTGAAGGCCTCGCCCGAGATGAAGGTGATGAAGGTCATGGTCGGGTCGCTCTTCGGGTAGGCCTCGAGCTTCCAGGTGTAGTCGGCGTCGGCCACCTTGGTGACCTGGAGTTGGTAGACGTTCACGTCGAAGGTCCCGCTCCCCGGACCCCAGGTGCAAGTATCGCCGGCGCAGGCGGTAGGAGGCCAGGACACCACCGCCTCCAGAAGGCCGAGCGTCCAGATCACGCTGCCGTTCACCGCGGTGGCGAAGGCGATGGTGTCCTGCGCGTAGTCGGCGGTGACGCCGGGGGCCGCCACCAGGGTCGAGGGGCCGGCCACGGCGGTAGCGCCGCCCGGGGTGGCGATCTGGGCCTGCGCGCTCGAGGGGAGCGCCGCGCGCGCCTCCTCGGCGGTGAGCGGGCCGTTGGCGGACTGTCCACAGGCCAGGAGAGCGGCTGCGAGCACGACGATGTTTCGCTTCATGGGCTCCTCGGGGTCACGGGCGCCGGGCCATCCGGCCCCTCTCGTCCGTTCGACACCCTGGCCCCCGCCGGATGGAAAAGGGGCCGGCGGGCCCGTCGCCGAGCCCGCCGTCCCTCCTTCAACCCTCCGGAATCCCGCGCGAAAGGGCGGCCCGGTCAGGTCGGCCGCGCCCGGAAGAACTCGAAGGTGCGCGCGAGGCCCTCCTCGAGCTTCACCTGCGGCTCCCAGCCCAGGGCCGCCCGCGCCGCCCCCGGGTCGATGCAGGAGCGCCTCTGCTCGCCCGGCTTTCCGGGGGCGTGCTCGGCCTTTTCGCTCACCTTGGCCACCCGGGCCAGCCGCTCGTAGATCTCGTTCACCTCGGCCTCCACCCCGGTACCGATGTTGAGCGCCCCGCCGAAGCGCTTTTCGGCGGCGAGCAGGTTCGCCCGGGCCACGTCGCCCACGTAGACGTAGTCGCGCGTCTGGCGGCCGTCGCCGTTGATGACGCAGGGCTTCCCCTCGAGGAGCC
>DATJVF010000252.1:0-4891 GCA_035501995.1 Anaeromyxobacteraceae bacterium | reverse complement strand
CATGGCCGACACGGCCCGGGTGCTCCTCGCCGCTCGCCTGCAGAAGACCGTGGTCCTCACCGGCGCCATGGTCCCCTACGCCTTCGGCAGCTCGGACGGCCTCTTCAACCTCGGCAGCGCGCTCTCCTTCGCCCAGGTCTTGCCGCCGGGCGTGTACGTGGCCATGAACGGGCGCGTCTTCGCGGGGGATAGGGTGCGCAAGGACCGAGAGCTCGGCACCTTCGAGGAGCTCGCGTGAGGCCCGGGGGCGATCCCTCGACGCGCCCGGGGCGAGCTCGCCGGCGTCCGGCCGCCCGACAGCTGGCGCTCGGGGTGGCCCTCGCCGCCCTCGGCGGATGCGCCCCGCTGCGCTCCTCGGAGACGGTCTGCCCGGAGTACCGGGACCTGCGCTGCCTCACCCGGGTCGAGTGCTCGATGGATCGGGGGCGCGGCTGCGAGGTGTGCCGCTGCGAGCGGCTCCCGGCCTCCGGCGACCTGCCGAGCGGCGTTCCCCCCGATCGCCGGCCCGAGTGAGCTCCTCCCGGCGCTAGCCCCTTCGAGGAGCCCGGGCGGCGGGGGTGCGCCGCCCGGGAGCGCTCCCCGCTAGGGCGCGAGCTGCTTCAGGATGGCCGGGTCCTTCTCGTCCTGGGCGAGCAGGTTGTGGCACAGGTCGCAATCGTTGGGGATGACCTTGCCGTCGGAGGTGGCGTGGTCGCCGTCGTGGCACCGCATGCAGCCCACGGTGGGATCGGGCGGGGCGCCGCCGTGGCCGAGGAAGCTCACGTAGGTGCCCCACTGGATGTTCATGTTGGGCCAGACGTTGCGGGACCAGATGGCGCGCAGCTCGGCGACGGCCGCCGTCAGGGCCGGGCGGCGCTCGGCGGCGTGGGCGGGATCGCTTTTCGCGTAGAACCCCTCGAACTGGGCGGCGATGCCGGCCATGGCCGCTTCCCGCGTCGGGTACTTCTGGCGGAGGGCCTTCACCGCCTCGCGGTAGGCGAAGGGGAGGGCGGTGCGGTCGATGCGGCCGCTGTCCAGGGCGGCGTTCACCTCCTCCTCGGGGCTCTTGTAGATGTGGGTGGGTCGGTTGTGGCAGTCGACGCAGTCCATCTCGCGCCAGTGCGCGTCGGCGACCGGGTCGGCCTTGGCCTTGTAGACGCGCCGCGAGCCGTCCGCGTCTAAGAGCTCGACCTCCTCGATGTGCTCGCGCTTGGCGTCGGCGAGGTAGCGCACCTTCACCGCGGGGTCGACGTGCCAGTGGATGCCGCGGGCGCGCACCCCCTGGCTGCCGCCGACGTGGAGCAGGAGCACGGTCTTGGTGGGGGTGCTGGCCGCGTCGTCGTCGTGGTGGGTGAGGATCTGCAGGCGGTCGCCGACGAACTTGGTGGGCCAGTGGCACTGCTCGCAGGTCTCGCGGGCCGGGCGCAGGTTGTGGACCGGGGTGGGGATGGGCCGCGGGTAGAGGCCGAGGGTGACCGAGATGACCTGCCAGGTCCCGGAGAGCTTGGACTTCACGAACCAGCTGGCGCCGGGACCGATGTGGCAGGCCACGCAGGCGACGCGGGCGTGGGGCGAGCGGTCGTGCGCGGTGACCTCCGGGTCCATCACGCTGTGGCACGAGCCGCAGAACTGGGTCGAGTCCATGAGCTCGAGACCCTTGTAGGAGGCGGCCGCCAGGATGAGGACGTTCACGGTGGTGAGGGCCACGAAGATGAGCCCGATGGCCCGCGTGCGCGGCCGGTTGAAGTCGAGGATGGGGAGCGGCGGCTCGGTCGAGCCGGTGGCGGCCAGCCTGCGGCGGCGCCGCCGAGCCATGGCGAGGCCCACCGGCATGAGGACGAGCCCGACCACGAACACGCCGGGCAACAGGACGTAGGCCAGGATGCCGACGTAGGGTCCGCCGCCCTCGAAGCCGAGCAGGCTCGAGGTGAAGAGCGCCAGGATGCTGAGGCCCGCCACCGTGGCGAGCGCCGCGCCGGCGAAGCTCACCGGGTGGCGGAGCAGATCGCGTCTCGAAGACTCCATGGGTTCTCCGCGTGCTGGGTAGAGAGCTTGTAGGAGCGCACTCTACTGCACGGCGGCCAGCCTGGGGAGCACAGGAACGAGGTGCAGCACGTCGCCGAACTCCTCCGGGCGGACGGGGGCGTCCTCGTGCTCGCCGGCCAGGCAGACGCGGTTGCGCCCCTCGGCCTTGGCACGGTACATGGCGGCGTCGGCGCGCCTGAAGAGCTCTTCGGCCCCGGCCACCCCCGCGCCCGGATAGGAGGCGAGGCCGAAGGAGGCGGTGATGCGGATCGCCTCCGGGCGGGCGTCCCGGCGGTGGATGGGAGGGGCGGAGAGGGAGGCGCGCTCCCGCAAGGCCTTGAGGATGCGGCGGGCCACCACCTGGGCGCCGGCGGCGCCGGTGTTGGGCATGATCACCGCGAACTCCTCGCCGCCGAAGCGCGTGCAGACGTCGGGGCGCCGCACCTCGGCCGAAAGCAGGCCGGCCGTGGTGCGCAGCACCTGGTCGCCGGTGGCGTGACCGTAGCGGTCGTTCACGTGCTTGAAATGGTCGAGGTCGGCCACCAGCAGGGAGACCGGTTCGCCGTAGCGCTGGCCGCGCGCGACCTCCTGGTGCAGCCGGTACTGGAAGTAGCGGCGGTTGAAGAGCCCGGTCAAGGGATCGGTCACCGACTGGCGCTCGAGCTCGAGGCGCTTCTCCTCGAGGGCGTCCTGGCAGGACTTGATCCGGAGCAGGGCGGCCACCCGGGCCAGCACTTCCTCGACGTCCCAGGGCTTGGCGAGGACGTCGTCCGCGCCGGCCCGGAGCCCGGTCACCCGCATCTCGCGGCTGACGCGCGGGAAGAGGGCGATGACCGGCAGGAAGCTCGGCTCGACCCGCGCCTTCAGGGCCTTCAGGGCCTCGAAGGCGCGGCCGGCGGCGGCACAGGCCATGAAGACGAGGTCGGGGGTGCGCTTGCCTCCCACCTGGCGGAGGGCCTGGTCGGCGTCGGCGACGTGCCGCGTGAGGTAACCCTCCCGCGCCAGGGCCTTGGCGAGGGCGGCCGCGTCCTTTTGGGACTCGTCGACGATGAGGAGGTGTCGGTCGCTCACGAGGAGGATCGAATGCAAGGCGGGGGCCCGCGGGCCGGGCGCCGCGCCTCTACCCTGCGCGGGGGACGGCGGGCCCTCGGGGGCGGCCGAATCTGCCGGCCCGGCCGGCCTTTCCTGCCGGGGCGCGGGGCCAGTTCGGCCGGCCTCCCGTCGCCCGGCTGGCGGGGCGACGGGAGGTTCGGCGTTTGGCGCGTCAGAACTCTGGCGCGCCCTCGCGGTCACCCCCGGTGGCCGAGGTAGGCGCTCTGCACCTTGGGGTCGGCCGCCAGCGTGGCCGCCGGCCCTTCGAGGACGATGCGGCCCACCTCCAGGACGTAGCCGCGGTGGGCGAGCCTGAGGGCGGCGCGGGCGTTTTGCTCCACCAGCACCACCGTGACCCCGGTGGCGCGGTTGATCTCCCGGATCACCTGGAAGATGGACTTCACGAGCAGGGGGGCGAGCCCGAGGGAGGGCTCGTCGAGCAGGAGCACCCGCGGCTTCGCCATCAGGGCGCGGCCGATGGCCAGCATCTGCTGCTCGCCCCCGGAGAGCGTCCCGGCGAGCTGGTCGTGGCGCTCGTGAAGCACCGGGAAGAGCCGGTAGATCCAGGCCCGCGTCTCGGCGATCCCGGCCTCGTCCTTGCGGGTGAAGGCTCCCAGGGCCAGGTTCTCGGCCACGGTGAGGGTCCCGAAGATGCGCCGGCCCTCGGGGGCCTGGGCGATGCCGAGGCGCACCCGCTCGTGGGCCGGGATGCCTTCGGCGGGCCGTCCGGCGAAGCGGATGGAGCCGGCGGCGGGGCGCAGGAGCCCGCTGATGGCGCGCAGGGTGGTCGACTTGCCGGCGCCGTTGGCCCCGAGCAGGGTGACGATCTCGCCCTCGCCCACCGAGAGCCCGATCCCGTGCAGCGCCTCCACGTTCCCGTAGCGCACGCGCAGGCCCTCGACCTCGAGCAGGGGCGTCGCCATGGGCTAGGGCTCCTCCGTGCCGAGGTAGGCCTCGATCACCTGGGGGTCCCTCTGGATGTCCGTCGGGGGGCCCTCGGCGATCTTCTCCCCGTACTCGAGGACCACGATGCGCTCGCAGGCGCGCATGACGAGGCTCATGTCGTGCTCGATGAGGAGCACGGTGACGCCGCGCTCCTGGATCTGGCGGACGAGATCGAGGAGCTGGTCGGTCTCCTGCTCGTTCATGCCGCCGGCGGGCTCGTCGAGGATGAGCAGCTTCGGCTCGGCGGCGAGGGCGCGGGCGATCTCGAGCCGCCGCTGGTCGCCGTAGGCGAGGTTCTTGGCGAGCTCGCGGGCGCGCTCGGCGAGCCCTACGAAGCGCAGCTCGGCGAGGGCGCGGGCCACCGCGGCCCGCTCGTCGCGCACCTCCGCGCGCGGCCGCAGCATGGCGCCGAAGAGCCCGGAGTGGGTGCGGCAGTGCCGGCCGGCGAGCGCGTTCTCGAGCGCCGAGAGCTGCTGGAAGAGTCGGATGTTCTGGAAGGTGCGTGCCACTCCCAGGGCCACGATGCGGTGGGTCGGGAGGGCGAGCAGCGAACGGCCGTCGAAGTCGATCGAACCCCGGTCGGGCCGGTAGTTGCCGGTGATGAGGTTGAAGATGGTGGTCTTGCCGGCGCCGTTCGGCCCGATGAGCCCGACGATGGAGCCCGAGAGGACGTCGAAGGAGACGTCGCTCACCGCGGTGAGGCCGCCGAAGCTCTTGGTGAGGCCGCGGACCGAGAGGAGCGTGCTCACGGGCCCGCCTCGCCGCTTTCGAGGTCGGCCTCGCGGAAGCGCGGGCGGCGCAGCGGAAGGAGCCCCTGCGGGCGCACGATCATCATGATCATCATCATGAG
>DATJVF010000251.1:0-5760 GCA_035501995.1 Anaeromyxobacteraceae bacterium | reverse complement strand
GGGCGAGCGCCGCCAAGACGAGGATCAGGCCGGCCCGGCCCGGCCGCAGCTGGCGCGAGCCCCCGCGCGCCAGCTCGGGCTCGCCGCTTCTGTGAGGAGGAGGACGCACCGGAGGGCGCTATCTTACCACCCCCGACATCGCGGTGCGCGGTCGCCCGTGGAGGAGCGAGCGGTCCTCCTGCGCCCCGCGCGGCGCACCAAAGCCCCGGAGGAGGGGGCTTTGGTGCGGATCGTCACGAGCCTCTTCTCCCTTCGCCCGGGCCGGGTCGGCGGAGCCGAGACCCACCTCCGAGAGCTCCTCACGGAACTCCCCGAGGTCGCGGGAGGCGAGGAGCGACTGCGCACTCGACGGGCCCACCGGTCCGGGCTGGCGGCGAGCGGTCGCGCCCTTCGGGCCCTGGCCACGACCGGACGAACGGGTCCGGGAGGCCTTCACCCCCTGGCGGGCTCGCTCGTTGGAAGGGCTCGAGCGCGAGCTCGCTACCGACGTGCTCTTCCTCCCACAGCCGTCGACGTTCCCGCTCCGGACCGGGCCGCCGCCCGTGCTCGCGGTGGGCGACCCCCTGTTACCCGAGCGCTTCGGCCTCTTCGAGCGAGCGTTTCGGGCGCACCTCTACCCGGCCAGCCTCTCGCGGTCCGGCCGGATCATGCCGGCCTCTCAATTCACTCACCGTGCGTTGCTCGAGTGCGGCGGCGTCGGCCGGGACCGGGCGATGGTGGTGCCGCAAGGGTGGGCCCCGGCTCCACGGCCGCCGCCCGCCCTGGACGCGCCGCTGCTCCGGGGCGCGCGACCTCTTCTACCCCGCGGCCACCTGCGCGCATTGGGGGCCACGACCTCCTCCTGCGTAGCCACGCCGACCTGCGGCGGTCCGCCGACCTGTCCGAGGAGCTCGTCCACCCTTCAGAACGGACGAAGCGCCGGCGCAAGGTGATCGCGCCCCTCGTCCGGGAGCCCGGCCTCTCCGAGGACGCCCTGCACCTCGGCTTCGTGTCGCCGGAGAGGCTCAGGTTCGCCGCCGCCCGCCCCCCGGGCCCACCTTCCGCGCACGCTCGCCGGCTTGGACTGGCCTCCCGGGCCGAATCCGTCCCGCCCCGGATCTCCTCGAACGCGGCCGCCCTTCACCGAGGCCCCTCAGGTCTCCTCGGCACGACGAGCCCAGGCGGCCCCCGGTCGGGTCGACCTGGCTCCTTCGCGCCGGGTGTAGCCTGTCCGTCGAGCTTTCCGCGCCGATGAGGTACGAAGACGGTCTCGGAGGAACCCATGCGCGAGGTCACGTCGCTCCTCTGCGTGCTCTTCCTCGGGGGCGCGTCCCTCGTGGCCTGCGACAAGGTGCGCCCGGTCGCGGGGGCGAGCGCGCTCTCGGGCTGCGTCCAGTGCCACGGCTCGCCGGGGACCGTGCCCAACATGGCCGGCACCGACCCCGACCTCGACGCGGCCCCTCCGCCACCGAGCGACCTCGCCCACCCCGCCCACGTGAACCCGGCGGTCGCGGGCGCGCTGCGCGGCCCCCTCGCCTGCAACGCCTGCCACAACCCGGTTCCAACGAGCCCCTTGCACTTCACCCATCCCGCGCCGCTCGTGGTCTTCGGCGCGCTCGCCGGCACCGGTCAGGCGAGGCCGGTCTACCGGGCGCCCACCTGCGCGGCCACCTACTGCCACGGCACCTTCAGCTTCTCGGGGGGCGATCCCGCCCAGAGCGGCGAAGTGGTCGGGAACGCCTATACCCCCGACTGGACCAAGGGCCCGAGCGAGGCCGCCTGCGGCACCTGCCACGACCTGCCACCCAAGGGCCACGTCGCGCTCTCTCCGAACCTCGGACCGCCCTTCGCAGCGGCGTCCTGCAGTGGCTGCCACCCCTCCACCGTCGCGCTCGACGGGAGCATCGTGGTCGACGCCGCGACGGGGGCGAGCGCGCACATCGACGGGCAGGCCGAGGAGGGCGCCCACGCCGATCCGGACTGGTGCGTGCTCGCGAGCCCGTTCGGAACGCAGGCGGGCTGCGCGAGCGCGGCTCCCGGCGCTCCGGCGGGAGGGAACCACACCGTCGCCGCGCTGGACTTCTCCGCGCCGGGAGGAGGGCTACCGTCCTGCCTCGCCTGCCACAGCGTGGGCGCAACCCCCTACGGCAGCGCCGACGGCCAGACCACCAGCTCCTGCAACGACTGCCACGCCAGCACCGGCCAGGCGAGCTGGCTCTCGAACTGCACCTTCTGTCACGGCGACGCGAGCCGCACCCCCATCTTGGCCGGGACCGACCCTCTCCTCGACGCCGCCCCGCCGCGCGGGGTAGAGGGCGAGTCCCTGCCCTCGCAGCCGGCCGTCGGAGCGCACCAGGCCCACGTGAACCCGTCGTCCGACACGGCGCTCACCCTCCCGCTCGCCTGCTCGGCCTGCCACAACCCCTTCCCGCCCGCGTCCCCTCACCCGAGCGGCGCCACCGCGCTCGTCGCCTTCGGGGCGCTCGCCAGGACCGGCGGCGCAGCGCCGTCCTACGATCCGGTGATGGGTTGCGCGGCCACGTACTGCCACGGGAACTATTCGCCCGGTGGCAACAACGCGACCCCGACCTGGACGGGCGGGAGCGACCAAGCGGCCTGCGGAACCTGCCACGGCCTCCCGCCGGCCACCGGCCGCGTCGTGTCGATCGGTGGGCCGCCCTTCACCCTCCACGTGCTCCATGCCGACGTGGGCCTCGAGTGCGGCAACTGCCACCCCGGCTACGGCTTCTCGAACGGGCCGGTGAACCTGGCCCTGCACGTGAACGGCGTCGTCGACACGGGCGCCAACCTGACGAGCTACGACCCCGCCACCGGGGCCTGCGTCGGCTGCCACGGCGCCGACCACTGGTTCTGACGGCGACCCTCAGGGCGCGAAGGTGGCCGTGAGCGCGGACGCGAAGGCCGCCGTGTCGAGGCGGCGCAGGGGCGCGGTCGCGAACGGGTCGCCGGGGATGGTCCGCGCCGTGATGCGCGCGAAGTAGGTGTTACCCGAGGCGAGGACCCCGGGCGGCAGGGTCACGCTGGTGGATGAGGTGAGATAGGTAAGGACGGGCGTCGCCACCGTCGCCCCGCCCACGGCGGCGAGCGCGAAGAGGTCGACCGCGTAGCTCGACGGGCTCCCGGTGCTGGGCGCGCTCCAGGCGAGGGTCGGCGTGAGGCCCACCCCGGTGAGCGCCGAGAACAGGCTCGCGGCGGTGCCGCCGGCGGGGGTGAGGGTGGGGCTCTCGACCGGCGTGAGCGTCGGCGCGAGCGACGTCGTGGGCGAGGGCGAGGTCGGCTCCCGCCGCCCGATGACCACTGGCTCCGCGAGCGCGCTCGTCGCCCCAGCCGCCGTGTAGCTCACGAGGGCGGTGAAGGTGACCTGTCGCCACTCGTTCCACAGGGTCGGGTCGAGGAAACGGCCGTAGGAGAGGGCGCCGAGGAGGGGATCGGCACTCGTGCCGCCGAGCGGCGACTCGAGCACGAGGAGGTCGGGCTCGGCGCGGGCCAGGGGCCCGGCGGCGCCGAGCGGGTGGGGGCTCGCGCCCACGAGGAGGAGGTGGGGCACGGCGGCGGCGGAGGCGAGGGGGCCCATGGCCGGGAGGGCCGCCTCGAACGCCGAGCGGCTCCACGTCCCTCCGGCGAGGCTCCCGGTCGAGATCGGGGCGGCGAGCGCCGCCGGCAGGGTCGCGGCCACCCCGCTCGCGAGGCTCAGGCCCGAGAAGGAGGTGAAGGCCGAAGCCGAGAGGTAGGAGAGCTGGCTCGAAGCGTCGGCCAGGGTCGCGAGCTGGTGGACGTAGAGGACGTCGCCAGCCGCGAGGAGCGGGAGAGGGAGCCCGTCGCTCGACGCGAACCAGTCGTCCACGGCGCTGGCGGTGGTGTCGCCGGCGGCCGGCACCGGGGAGGGGGCGAGCACGTCGAAGACGTCGGCGTTCGAGGAGGTGATCTGGACCTCGTCGCCGGCGGCCCAGGCGGTGAGGCCCGCGAGGTTCACCGTGACCGGGGTCGAGGCGGTGGGGAGGACGAGAGGGGAGCGGCCCGCCAGGTCGAGCCCCAGGTCGAGGGCGGTGGCCGAGGTATCGACGAGGGTCACGAAGCCGGTGCCGTCCACGAACTCGAGGAGGTAGCTCCCGGCCGGCACGCTCGCGATGGCGAAGGTGCCCGGAGCGGAGAAGGTGCCCGGGTAGGCGACGAGGCCGCCCCGGCCGTCGGGGACGAGCGCCTGGACCGAGACCGGCGACGGAGGCGGCAGGGCCGCGACGTCGCTCGCAGGGGGGCAGGTGGCCCCGCTGCAGGAGGGGCCGGTGTCGGGCCAGGTGGTGACGAGGCGGGTCCCCGAGACCGCCCCGCTCGCCACGCAGCTCCCGGCGTTGCAGGTGAGGCCGGCGCCGCAGCTCGTCCCGTTCGGCAGGTTGCCGCTGTCGGTGCAGACCGGGGTCCCGGTCGTGCAGCTGACCTGCGCCTCGTGGCAGGGGTTCGCGGAGGTACAGGCGACGCCCGGCTGGCAGAGGGCGAAGTTCCAGGTGACGGTCTCGGTGCCGAGAGTGCCGCAGGTGACCACGAACGCGCAGGCGTTCCCGGCGTCGCACTCGACGAGCGAGGAGCCGATGGTGGGCGTCCCGACGTAGGCGCGCGTGCAGGCCTGTCCGGAAAGCTCGAAGAGGTTCACGCCCTTGGTGTCGAAGTCGGTGGAGACGGACAGCGAGCTCCCGTCGGAACAGGTGAGATTCCAGTTGGCGAGGAGGGCCCACACGAAGCTCGGCGGGCTCGCGTGGACCTCCACCACCGCGGTGTCGGAGACCGGGACGGTGGCCCCGGTCGGCGAGGCGGGCGCGCAGGTGGCGCTGCCGGCCGCTACGGGCACCGTCAGCGTGGCCTGGCCTTCGGTGAAGTAGTAGCTCGTCCCCGAGGTGTCCGAGCCGGCGCTCGCCAGGGTGGCGGTGCCGCTCGCCTGGAACGGGAAGAAGCTCTCGACCGGATCGAGGATCGTGGAAGCAAACGCGAAGCTGCCCACCAGGTCCTGGCTCACGTCGGGCCCGCTCCCCACCACGCTGTAGTCGACCCAGGAGAGATCGGTGGCGGTGGTGGATAGCGTGTTGGCGGTCGCGCTGGTCGTCACGGCCGGCGCGTGGAGCCAGAGCGTCTGGTTCAACCGGTAGGAGATCCACAGCGTGGAGAGGGACGCCCCGCTCACGTTCGTGAAGGTGAAGGTGACCGGCGCCGCGAAGACCTGGCCGGCCGGCCCGACCTCGTAGGCGTTCCCCTGCCCGAGGGGCGCGGTGTTGGCGATGGCCTGGATGGTGATGTCCACCGGCGAGACGAGCGCGCCGGCCGGGATGGTGAGGGTGAGGACCCCGTCGGCCGAGGCCACCGTGCCGCCCGAGGCGTCGACGGTGACGCGGGTGAGCTTCCCGATGGGGCGAACCCCGCCGCTCGCACCCTGGCCGCAGGCGGCGACGAGCGACGCCGAGAGCGCGGCGATGAGCCAGAGGCGCGGACCGACCGTGTGGGCGTTCAAGGGGCCAGGATAACATTCCGGCAGGCGCGCCGAGAGAGGTCTCGTGGCACCCGAGCCCACCCGAGGGAGGCCCGCCAGGGCGGCGGGCCGCCGTGCCGGCCAAGAAAATCTCAACGGTTCCGGGGTGGGGCGCCCAGGATCGACGGCACGTTGTCGATTTTGACGCCGCGCCTTTCCGCCTCGGCGGCCGCCGCGCGCGCCGCTTCGGTCTCCCCCGACAGCGCGAGAGCAGCCACCAGGTTCTTCCAGCACTTCGGGTGGGA
>DATJVF010000250.1:0-3107 GCA_035501995.1 Anaeromyxobacteraceae bacterium | reverse complement strand
GGCCGCCACAACGCCCTCAACGCGCTGGCGGTGGTGGCCCTCTCCGACGAGATGGGCATCCCGGGCGAGGTCACCCGCGCCGCCCTGGCCGGCTTCAACGGCGTGCAGCGGCGCTTCACGGTGCGCGGCGAGGCGGGCGGGGTCACGGTGGTGGACGACTACGGGCACCACCCGGCCGAGGTGCGGGCGGTGCTGGCCGGCGCGCGCGAGGCCTTCGGGCGCCGGGTGGTCTGCCTGTTCCAGCCCCACCGCCACACCCGCACCCGCGACCTCTGGCCCGAGTTCACCACCGCCTTCAACGACGCCGACGTCCTCCTCCTCTGCGACATCTACCCGGCCGGCGAGGAGCCCATCCCCGGCATCTCCGGCGAGGGCCTGGCCGAGGCCATCCGGGCCCACGGGCACCGCGACGTGACCTTCGTCGGGGAGCGCGCGCGCCTCGCCGCCGCCGCCCGCGAGCGCCTGCGCCCGGGGGACCTCGTCATCACCCTCGGGGCCGGCGACGTGACCGCGGTGGGCCCCGAGCTCCTGGCGCTCCTCTCCGCATGACCACCTTCCTCGAGGGGCTCTCGCGCTCGGTCCGCGGGGAGGCGTTCCGCGACGCGCCGCTCGCGCCGCGCACGGCCATCCGGGTGGGGGGCCGGGCCGACCTGCTGGTGCGCCCGGCCGACCCGGACGACCTGGCCCTCGTCCTGCGCGCCTGCCGGGAGGCCGAGGTCCCGCTGCGGGTGCTCGGAGGGGGCACGAACCTGCTCGTCTCGGACGAGGGCGTGCGCGGGGTGGTGGTGAAGCTCCCGCCCGAGTTCGGCGGGGAGCTCGCGGAGGGCCGGCGCCTCGTCCTCTCCGCCGGCTCGCCCTCCTCGCGGCTCGTCGCCCGGGCCCAGAAGCTCGGCCTCGTCGGCTGCGAGTTCGTGGCCGGCATCCCCGGCACCCTCGGCGGGCTCACCGCCATGAACGCCGGCACCCGGAGCGGCGAGATGAAGGACGTGCTGGTGCGGGTCGAGCTCGCCACCGCCCTGGGGGCGGGCTTCGTGCCGGCGCGCGAGCTCGGCTTCGGTTACCGCACCGCCGAGCTGCCGGAGGGGGCGGTGGTGACCCGGGTGGAGGTGGAGCTCGAGCCGGGCGACGTCGCGGCCAGCGCCGCCGCCATGAAGGCCGACGTGGAGCGGCGCCGGGCCACCCAGCCGCTCAGCCAGCCGAACTTCGGCTCCACCTTCCGCAACCCCCGCGGCGACTACGCCGGGCGCCTCATCGAGGCGGTGGGGCTCGGGGGCCACCGGGTCGGCGGGGCCGCCTTCTCGAAGGTCCACGCCAACTTCATCGTCAACGAGGGCCGGGCGAGCGCGCGCGACGTGCTCTCGCTCATGAACCTCGCCCGCGAGCGGGTGCGGGCCGCGTTCGGGGTGACGCTCGAGCCGGAGGTCCGGCTGTGGGGGGCGTTCGAGGCCGGCCTGCTCGAGGCGGCCGCGCGCCCCTGACCGCGAGCAAGGGGAGGACCATGGGGACCTATACCGGCAAGAGGGTGGCGGTGCTCTACGGGGGGCGCTCCGCCGAGCGCGAGGTGTCCTTGCACTCCGGCGAGGGGTGCGCGGCCGCGCTCGCCTCGCGCGGCTACCAGGTGGCGCTCATCGACGTCGACCTGGAGGTGGCCGCCCGGCTGCGGGAGGCGCGGGCCGAGGTAGCCTTCATCGCCCTCCACGGCCGCTTCGGCGAGGACGGGTCGATCCAGGGGCTGCTCGAGTCGCTCGCCATCCCCTACACCGGCTCGGGCGTCCTCGCCTCGGCGCTCGGCATGGACAAGGTCTTCTCGAAGCTCCTCTTCCGCGACGCCGGCCTCAAGGTGGTCGAGTACTGCGTCTTCCCCCGCGAGCGCGCCGAGGGGGTGACGGTGGGCGACCTGCCCTTCGGGCTCCCGGCGGTGGTGAAGCCGGCCGCCGAGGGCTCCTCGGTGGGGGTCCACATCGCGCGCGACGCCGAGCAGCTCACCCTCGCTTGCCAGGACGCCGCCCGCTACACCGGCCACCTCCTCGTCGAGCGCTACGTGAAGGGGATGGAGGTGGACGTGGCCGTGCTCGACGGCCGGGCCCTCGGCGCCATCGAGATCGTCCCCAAGAACGAGTTCTACGACTACGAGTCCAAGTACGCCCCGGGCGGATCGCAGCACTTCTTCCCGGCCCGGCTGCCTCCGGCCCACTACCGCGCGGTCTGCGAGGCCGGCGAGCGCGCCCACCGGGCCCTCGGCTGCGCCGGGGTGACCCGCAACGACTTCATCGTCACCGCCGACGGGAGCCCCTACATCCTCGAGGTGAACACGCTCCCGGGCATGACCACCACCTCCCTCGTGCCGGACATCGCCCGCGGCAACGGGATGTCCTTCGCGGACCTCTGCGAGAAGATCCTGGACGGCGCCGCGCTCAAGGCCTGACGGCGGGCGCCCCGGGTGAAGGGGCGCGCCCGAGCGGAAGAGGGCGAGGGCGCCCCTCGCTCGAGGCCCGGGCGGACCGCCTCGGGCGCGGCCACCCGGGCGGCCGCCCCTTCCGCCTTCAGAAGAGCAGGCTCTTCTTCCTCGCGTTGTGGGGCGAGTGGCAGGAGAGGCAGGGCTTGTGGCCGGCGGGGTGGTGGCCCACCGGCTTCTTGAACTCCTCGTGGCACTCGAAGCAGAGGGCGTTCGTCTTCACGAGCACCGGTCCCGGCCCCTCCTCGCCCTTCCGCGGGTGGTGGCAGACCGTGCAGGCGCCCATCTCGAAGGGCCCGTGGGTCGAGACCGCCTGTTCGGGCGGGAGGGGGACGAAGCGGCTGTCCCCGCTCGCCGCGGCGAGCGACGGGGCCGCGAGGAAGAGGGTGGCGAGGGCGAGGGATCTCATCTTCGGGCCTCCCCTTGGGGAACGGGACCTGGACGAGCCTTACCCCATGCGGAGGGTCGGGGGCACAGAAAACTCCTCGGAGGGGTGGGTGCGGAGGTAGGCCTCCCTTCCCCGCCTGGGCCGGGTCTCCCTAGGAGGTTCGAGAACTTGCAAACCGCGATCGTTAGGGCATGCTGCAGGTTCGGGCGATAGCGGCCGGATTCGGCGGCCGCGGTGGGTGGCGTGGGGTGGTGCGTGGCGCGC
>DATJVF010000249.1:0-6767 GCA_035501995.1 Anaeromyxobacteraceae bacterium | reverse complement strand
GGCGAGGAGGTGCTCGAGCTCTACTGCGGGGCGGGGAACTTCACCTTCCCGCTCTCGGTGCGGGCGAAGGGCGTGCACGCGGTGGAGGAGCAGGGGCCGGCCCTGGAGCTGGCGCGGGCCGACGCGGGCGGACGGGCGGTGCGCTTCTACGCCGGGGACGCCCTCGCGATCGCTCGGGCGCTCGCCCGCGAGGGGGGGACGCCCTGGCCCCGCTTCGGGGCCGCCCTGCTCGACCCGCCGCGGCAGGGCGCCCGCGGGCTCGGTCCGGTCCTGCGCGACCTCGGCGTCCCGCGCGCGGTCTACGTCTCCTGCGACCCGGCCACCCTGGCCCGCGACCTGCGGGCCTGCGCGGAGGTCGGCTACCGCGTACGGGTGGTCCAGGCGGTCGACATGTTCCCGGAGACCCACCACCTCGAGGCGGTGGCCCTGCTCGAGCGAAGGCTCTAGAGCTGTCCGGCAACGCCGGCAAGGAAGAAGCCGTGCCACCACACGACGACCTTGGCGATGAAACGCGCCGTATCCCGCTTCGTTTGAGCCGAGGAAGCCGACTGCGTCGCCAGGACGGCCCTTCCCGGCCGGTAGTTCCGGGAGAGCCGGTCCTTCCAAGCCCGCAGCGGCTTCCCATCCGAGCGGGACTTGCGAGGACCCCCCGGGATCATCGCGGGCGGCATGAGCCTCGTCGGCGTCATGAAGCTCCTGGGACACCGTGATTACCGGATGACCCTCCGATACACGGCGATCACCGATGAGACCGTCGGCCGTGAATAGGATGCGGCCCTCAAGAACATCGAGAACCGCTATCATCTTCCTCCTGTCACCCCTCACAGCGCGGAGGCGGATCCAGTAGAGCTCCTCGAGGACCTGACGCGGTCGCTTCGCCTCCAGGTCGAAGCCGCCAAGCTGAGCCTGCTGCTAAAGCGCATTCGACGTCTCCGGGCTGCCGTCCGGCAGCTCCTGGCCAGCCCCTGATTCTCCGCCGGTGAGGTTTCCGACGGGCAGAAAGGCCAGATGAATGCCACCGCTCCGGCTCCCCGAGGAAATGGTCCAGGATGGCCTGGTTGCACGGGGATGCCGGCGAGCGCACCGGGAGCACCAGATCGCCTCCGCCCCACCCGGTGAAGACCACGACGAGCGGGCCCTCATGGCTCCACCAGGAAGCCTCGGGAGCCGCGACCGGACGCATCGAGCGCGGCTGGAAGAACCGCCCGTCGGCCCCCGTGTACGCCGACCGGTGGCCGGCCAGCGTACCGTGGAGCCGGAAGGTCTCCCACTTGGCCCGCCGGGTGTGCGAGCGAGCGCGCCCGGGGATGCGGGTGAACCGGTACCAGCGCCCCACTCTCGGTTTCCCCCGCCGGCGCCCCCGGGCATCGGGGAACTGGTGCCGCTCGGTCGCCGTTACCGGACATCCCTTAGCCTGCCCCGGACCGGGCGCCCTCGGAGGCCACCGTCCGGTCGATGGCCAGCAGGCGCTCGGCGAGGGCGGGATGCGAGTAGTGCCAGGCGCTGTACCAGGGGTGCGGGTTCAGATTGGCGAGGTTCTGCCTGTTCAGCTTGACGAGGGCGCTCTTCAGCGCCGTCGGGGCCCGCGCCAGGCGGACCGAGTAGCGGTCGGCCTCGTACTCGTGCCGGCGCGAGACGCGGCTCTCGAGCGGGGCGAGGAAGAAGGTGAAGGCCCCGCCGCAGAGGGAGGCGAGCGCCACGGTGGCCTCGAAGGACGGCGCCCCGAGCCCGAAGGCGGCGAAGAGGGGGGGCCAGGCGGCGAGGCGCGCCAGGACCCACAGGCTCAGGAGCTGCAGCGCGAGGGCGACGAGGAGCCGCTTGTGGACGTGCCGCGCCCGGTAGTGGCCGATCTCGTGGGCCAGGACCGCGGCCGCCTCCTCGACGCTCATCTCGGCGATGAGGGTGTCGAAGAGCACGATGCGCGGCCGGACGAAGCCGGCGAAGTAGGCGTTGGAGTGGCCGGAGCGACGCGAGGCGTCCATGACGTAGAGCCCGCGGGTGCGAAAGCCGGCGTCTTCGGCCAGGGCCTCGAGCCGGGTCTTGAGCTCGCCCGGAGAGAGGGGCGTGAACCGGTTGAAGAGCGGGGCGATGAGCGCCGGGTAGAGCCACAGGAGCGCGAGCTGCACGGCGGTGAGCAGCACGAAGAGCCACAGCCACCAGGCGCTCCCGGCCAGGGCGAAGAAGCCGTAGGCCGCGTAGAGGAGCGGTACCCCCAGGGCGACGGCCAGGGCAAGGCCCTTCAGGCGATCCTTGAGCCACAGGCGCACGGTGGTCCGGTTGAACCCGAAGCGCTCCTCGAGCACGAAGGTGCCGAAGAGCGAGAAGGGCAGGCCGGCCACCCCCGCCAGGGCGGCGAGGGCGAGGAGGAACAGCACGGCCCGGTTCGCGCCGGCGACCTCGGCCCGCCCGAGCGCCCGCTCGAGGGCCGGGAGCAGCCCGGAGAAGAGGAGCGCCAGGGTGAGGGCGGCGTCGTAGACCCCCTCCACGAGCGCGAAGCGCCCGCGGGCGAGCGCGTAGGCCCGGCTCCGGCGGGCGGTCTCGGGGTCGACCGCGCCCGCCAGGGAGGGCGGGACCGCCTCGGTGGCCCGCCGCGCGTGCCGCTGGTTCAGGAGGCCGAGGACGGTCTCCACCGAGAGCTTGGCGGCGAAGAAGAGCAGGAAGACCGGGACGACGAGCGAGGTCATGGGGTAGAGCGCGGGCGCCACGAGCCTCGGGGGCCGCGGTAGACCACCCGGCCGCCGTCGAGCTCGAGCACGTGGGCGATGGCCGGGACCACGTCCTCCAGGTGGTGGGTGACGAGCAGCACCGGGGTCCCCTCGAGGCAGAGGGCCTCCACGGCCTCGAGCAGATCCGCCCGGCTCTCTCGATCGAGGCCGTCGCAGGGCTCGTCGAGGACGAGCAGGTCGGGGTCGTGCACCAGCGCGCGGGCGAGGAGAAGCTTGCGCATCTCGCCGTAGGAGAGGCCGTGGACGCGCCGGCCCGAGAGGTGCGCCACCCCGAGCCGCGCCATGGCGCGCGCCACCGACGCCCGCTCGGCGGGCTCGAGCGGCCGGTCGATCCCGATGCTCCCCTCGAAGCCCGAGCCGACCACCTCCTCGGCGACGAGGTCGGCGCGGTGCCGGGCCTGCAGCTCCGGCGAGACGATCCCGACCCGCGCCTTCACCTCGAAGACGCTGGCGCGCTCGCCCAGCTCGAGCCTCGAGACCCGCCCTCCCGGCATGGCCTGCTCGTCCCCCACCACGAGGCGCAAGAGGGTCGACTTGCCGGCGCCGTTCGGGCCGAAGACCGCCCAGGCCTCGCCCGAGCGGACGGTGAGGCTGAGGTCGCGAAGGACGGTCCGGCCCTCCACCCGCACCGTGGCGTGCTCGATGGCGACGAGGGTCTCGGGTCGAGGACGCCGGGCCGGGGAGGCGGGGGGCGGCCTGCGGCCCGCCGAGGCGCCCGCCGGCCGGTCGGCGGGGCGGGGACGGTGGAGCACCTCCTCGCGCCGGCCCTGCGCCAGGATGCGGCCGCCATGGAGCACCGCCACCCGGGTGATCTCCGGCACGAGCTCGTCGTGGCGGTGGGTGGCGAGCACGATGGGTGTGCCGAGGCGAGCGACCCGCGAGATCTGCGCCAGGAAGGCGGACCGCGAGGGCGCGTCGAGGCCGTGGCAGGGCTCGTCGAGGAAGAGGAGGCGCGGCCGGCCCACCAGGGCCCGGGCCAGGAGGACCTTGCGCGCCTCCCCGCTCGAGAGGGCCAGGATGGCCCGCGGCGCGAGGTGGGCGATGCCGAGCTCGCCGAGCACCTCGGCGATGCGCTCGGCCTCGTCGGGGGTGGCCTCCTCGGGAGGCCAGACGCTGTCGGTGAACCCGCTCCGGACCACCGCCTCGGCGCGGAGGTCCCAGTCCCGGCGCACGTACTCCTGCTGCAGCTCCGGGGAGACGAGGCCGATCCGGCCGCGCACGCCGATGGGGCTCTCCTCGGCCTCTCCGTCGAGGCGGAAGAGCCTCTGCCCGCCCCCCTGGTGATGGGGCCAGACCTCTCCGCGCAGGAGCCGCAGGAGGGTGGTCTTCCCCGACCCGTTCGCGCCCAGGATCGCCCAGGACTGGCCCGGCTCGAGGGCGAGGTGGAGGTCCGAGAGGACCGCCCGGCCGCCCAGGCGGACCTCGACGCCGCGGAGCTCTACGAGAGGCGCATGCACGAGCCCCCACTATAGTCGGAAGGCGCATTGGGGGAGGGCCCGGCGCCTCCCATCGCCCGGGCGGGCCGGGGTGGGAGGCCCGGCGGCGGGGGAGGGGCCCCGCCCCGAGATTGACGCGACACCGCTCGAGCCCCTAGTTTCGCGGACGCCCATGAACGATCCTCCCCCCCCCGTCCCGGCGCGCCCCCCCCACCCCTCGGCCCGGACGGCCACGGGGAGCGGCCGCCCCGGGCGCCGGGTGTTCGTCCACACCTTCGGCTGCCAGATGAACGAGGTGGACAGCGCCCGGATGCTCGAGCTCCTCGGCCGCCACGGCTACGCGAGGGCCCTCTACCCGGAGGACGCCGACGTCATCCTCTTGAACACCTGCTCGGTCCGGGAGAAGGCCGAGCAGAAGCTGCTCTCGGCGCTCGGCCGCTACCGCGAGCACCGGGCCCGGCGCGGGACCCTGCTCGCGGTGGGCGGCTGCGTCGCCCAGCAGGAGAAGGAGAGGCTCCTCGCCCGGGTCCCCTACCTGGACCTCGTGTTCGGACCCGACCACGTGGGGGAGCTGCCCGCGCTCCTCGCCCGGGCCGAGCGCGAGCGCTTCGCCGAGACGGGCTTCCTCCCCTCCGAGGAGTACGTGTTCCCGCGGGCCGACCCGGAGGCCTCGAGGGGGCGCGTCACCGCCTTCGTCACCGCCATGAAGGGCTGCGACAACGTCTGCTCCTTCTGCATCGTCCCGCACACCCGCGGGCGCGAGGTTTCGCGCCCCTACCCGGAGATCGCGGGCGAGTGCGCGGCGCTCGCCCTGGTGGGCGTCCGCGAGGTCACCCTCATCGGCCAGAACGTGAACTCCTACGCGGGGGGGTGCTCGTTCGCCGACCTGCTGCGGCGGGTGGCGGCCGTCCCGGGCCTCGAGCGCGTGCGCTTCACCACCAGCCACCCGCACGACCTCTCGGAGGCCCTGGTGGAGGCCTTCCGCGAGGAGGAGAAGGTGATGCCGCACTTCCACCTCCCGGTCCAGTCGGGCTCCGACGCGGTGCTCGCCCGCATGCGCCGCGACTACACGGTGGCCGAGTACCTGGAGCGCCTCGGGCGCCTGCGGGCGGCGCGGCCCGGCATCGCCGTCACCACCGACTTCATCGTCGGCTTCCCGGGCGAGACCGAGGTGGACTTCGCGCGCTCCCTGGCGCTCCTCGAGGAGGCCCGCTTCGACAACTCCTTCTCCTTCGTCTACAGCCCGCGGCCGCACACCGGGGCGGCCCGCCGCCTGGGCTCGGCCCCCGAGTGGGCCGAGGTGGAGCGCGAGGTGGCCCTCGAGCGGCTCGAGCGCCTGCAGACCGTCCAGCGGCGCATCTCCTCGGAGGTCATGGCCGGGGAGCTCGGCCGCGTGGTGAGGGTGCTCGTCGAGGGCGCGCTCGACGGGGAGCCGGGGAGGCGCTTCGGGCGCACCCCCGAGAACCGGGTGGTGCACCTCGAGGCCGACGAGCGCCGCGCGCCCGGCGGGGCGAGCCTGCCGGTGCTCGTCACCCGGGCCCACGCGAACTCCCTCTCCGGCGAGGTCCGGCTCGGGGTCGCGCGAGCCGGAACCGCCTCGTGAGGGCCGCGCCCGCGCCGCCTTTGCCGGGCGCCCGTCCCCGGACGGTCCTCGTTCCCGCCGCCCTCGCCTGGCTCGCCGTCCTCCTCTATATGGGCTTCATCTTCTACCTCTCCGCCCAGTCGGACCCGCTCCCGATCCTGACGAAACACGTCTGGGACAAGCTGCTCCACTCCATCGAGTACGGCACCCTGGGCCTGCTCCTCGCGCTCGCCCTGCGCGCGAGCGGCGCGAGCGAGGGGACCGCGCTCCTCCTGGCGGCCGCCTTCGCCAGCCTCTACGGCGCGAGCGACGAGGTCCACCAGGCCTTTGTCCCCCTGCGCGACTGCGATATCCACGACTGGATGGCCGACACCCTCGGCGGCGCCCTGGGCGCGACGGCGCTCACCGTCGTCTTGCGGCTAAAAAGGGCGCGGGCTAGCATCGGCCGAGCCCGGCCTGGGGGTTGACATGGCGATCATCCGGCCGTTTCGCGGGAAGGGGCCGAGGGTGCACGAGACGGCCTTCCTGGCCGACGACGCGGTGGTGGTGGGCGACGTCGAGCTCGGCGAGGAGACCTCGATCTGGTTCGGCGCCGTGGTGCGGGGCGACGTGAACCGGGTGCGCATCGGCGCTCGCACCAACCTCCAGGACCAGGTGGTGGTCCACGTGACGAGCCACACCCATCCCACCGAGGTGGGCGAGGACGTCACCGTCGGACATCGGGTCACGCTGCACGGGTGCACCGTCAGGGACCGCTGCCTCATCGGTATCGGGGCGGTGGTGATGGACGGGGCGGTGATCGGGGAGGACGCCATGGTCGGCGCGGGCGCGCTCGTGCCGCCCCGGATGGTGGTGCCGCCGCGGACGCTCGCCCTCGGCGCGCCGGCCCGGGTGAAGCGCGACCTCACCGCCGACGAGGTGTCCCACCTCCTCGCCTCGGCCCGCCACTACGTCGACTACGCGCGGGAGTACCGGCGGGAAGGCTGGTCGGGTCGATGACGGTCCTCGAGGTCCTGAAGCAGG
>DATJVF010000248.1:0-11373 GCA_035501995.1 Anaeromyxobacteraceae bacterium | reverse complement strand
GCTCATCGGCGTCAACACCGCCATCCTCGGGGAGCGCAGCGCCGGGATCGGCTTCGCCATCCCCATCGACCGCGCCAAGCGGGTGGCCGAGGACCTCATCGAGCACGGCGAGGTGCGCGAGGGTTACACCGGGCTGGAGGTCGAGGAGCCGCCCGCCCCCGAGGCCGGCGCGCACCGGGGAAACCGGGGCGTCCGGGTGGCCGCAGTCGAGCCCGGTTCGCCGGCGCAGGAGGCCGGCCTCAAGGCCGGCGATCGGGTCCTCACGGTCGACGGGCAGTCGGTCGAGAGCGCCGAGGAGTACCGCTTCCGGATGCGCGACGTGCCCATCGGCGGGTCGGCGCGGCTGGAGGTGCAGCGCGGCTCCTCCCACCTGGCGCTCGTCCTGCGCGCGGTCGAGCTCTCGGCCGATCGCCTCGACGAGATGCTGGCCCGGCGCACCGGCATCCAGGTGGGGGAGGCCCTGGTCTCGGGGGAACGCTGCCTGGTGGCGAAGAGCATCCGCCGGTCGAGCCCGGCTGCCCGGGTGGGGATGGAGGCCGGCGACATCATCCGCGAGGTGAACTCGCGCGAGGTGTCGACCCTCGTCGAGTTCCGGCGCCTCGCCGCCCGGGCCCGCCGTTCCGGCCAGCTCGTCCTGCTCGTGCAGCGCGGCTACGCCGCCGAGCGCATCGCCTTCGACCTCGACTAGCATCGACCAAGGAGGGTCCCGTGTCCGACGAGAAGACGAGAAAGCCCCCCATCGACTTCTACACCTTCTGCCTCTCCCTCGGCTCCTCCGCCTTCGTGCACCTCGGCGACGCGCCGCACCCGGAGTCGGGCGAGGCCCACGCGAACCTGATCCTCGCCCAGCAGACCATCGACATCCTGGGGATGCTGCAGGAGAAGACCAAGGGGAACCTCACCCCCGAGGAGGCGCGCTTCCTCGACAACCTGCTCGTCGACCTGCGGCTCAGGTACGTGACGCGCTCGAGCGGGAAGCGAGAGGACCCCTAGGACCGCTGACCAGCCGCGGGCGAGCTTACAGCCCGGCCTGGACCATCTGCTCGGCGAGGCGCCGGATGAGCTCCCGGCGCACCACCCGCCGCGTCCGCGAGAGCGCGTCGGGATCGCGGCGCTCGTCGCGGCGCGCCCGGCGGGCCGCCTCGACCACCCAGGCGATGCGACGGCTGTCGAGGTGCGGCGCGCGGCCCCCCCCCGGCTTCACGAAGAAGGAGAGGCCGCGATCGGCGAGGATGCGGTGCAGCGCGCGACGCGCCTCGGCACACAGCGAGAGATCCACCACGTTGGGCACGGCGGCCATCTCTAGGATCGATCGAGCCGCCGATCCATTTTCTGGCGGCCTGGCCAGGAACTTTACTTTTGGCGGCCTTTGCGCTCGCCGGGCCGCCGCCCGGAGGAGGCGGCCGCCCCGGCCGGCCGCGGCCGCCCGCCCTGGCGGAGGGGAGGCCAGGGGCCGCGCAGCCGCGCCCCCGGCGAGAGCCTGCCGGTTCGCCGGAGCGCTTCCTCGACGAGCGGACGCTGGGCCGGATCGGCGAAGCGCAGCAGCGCCTTCTGCATCCTCCGCGCGTGGAGGTCCCGCACCACCTCGACCCTCGCCAGGGTGAAGGGGTGGTAGCCGGAGTAGTAGATGTCCGAGGAGAGGGTCATGGGCGTGGGGGTGAAGTCCTGCACCTGCCGCGGCCGCCAGCGGTTGCGGCGCAGGTACTCGTAGAGGCCGACCGCGTCCTCCAGGGTGCACCCCGGGTGAGAGCTCAGGAAGTAGGGCACCAGGTACTGCTCCTTGCCCGCCTCCCGGGTGTAGCGGCTGAACGAGCCGCGGAAGCGTTCGAACGCCTCGATCCCCGGCTTCTTCATGAGGTGGAGGACGCCGGGCGCGGTGTGCTCGGGGGCCACCTTGAGCTGGCCCGACACGTGATGGGCGACGAGCTCCTCGAGGTAACGCTGGCCGTTCTTGGCATCGCCCTCGGCGAGGTCGTAGCGCACCCCGGAGCCGACGAAGACGTGCTTCACGCCCTCGATGGCGCGCGCCCGCCGGTAGAGCTCCACGAGCGGCCCGTGGTCGTTCGCGAAGGACGGGCAGCGGCTCGGGTACAGGCAGGAGGGCCGGCGGCAGCGCGCCCTCCCCTCCGCGCTCGTGCACCCCATCTGCCACATGTTGGCGGTCGGGCCCCCGAGGTCGGTCACGGTGCCCTTCCACCCCGGGTGGTCCCGGAGCGCCTCGATCTCGCCGAGGACGCTCGCCGAGGAACGGCTCGTCACCTCGCGCCCCTGGTGCTCGGTGATGGAGCAGAAGGCGCAGCCGGCGCTGCAGCCGCGCAGGATCTGGACCGACCAGCGGATCTGCTCCAGGGCCGGGATGCGCGCGCCCCGGTACGAGGGGTGCGCCTCCCGGGCGAAGGGCAGCGCGTGCACGCGGTCGAGCTCCTCGGTCGTGAGCGGCGCCGCCGGCTCGTTCACCACGAGGAGCCTCGACCGCGTCCCGAGGCCGTGGCGCTGGGTGAGGATGCGGGCGTTCTCCGGGTTGTGTTCGAGGTGGTAGAGGCGCGAGAAGCGGGCGAAGGCCCGCCGATCGTCGCGCACCTCCTCGTACGAGGGCAGCTCGAGGACCCCGCGCGCGCGCCCGGCGAGGTCGGCGAGGGCGAGGTCCTTCGGCACGAGCGCCGTCCCCGCCACGTCGACCAGGCCGCAGGCGTCCTCGCCCGAGGAGAGCCGCCGGGCGATCTCCAGGATGGGCCGCTCCCCCTGACCGTAGACCAGGAGGTCGAGGTCGCTCGACACCGCCAGGGAGGGCCAGACCGCGTCCGCCCAGTAGTCGTAGTGGGCGAGGCGGCGCAGGGAGGCCTCCACCCCGCCGGCCACGATGGGCACGCTCTCCCCGAAGGCCTGACGGGCCAGGCGCGCGTAGACCGCGGTGGCCCGGTCCGGGCGCCGGCCGGCCACGCCACCGGGGGTGTAGGCGTCGTCGGAGCGCCGGCGCTTGTGCGCGGTGTAGTGGTTCACCATCGAGTCCATGGCGCCCGCGGTGACCCCGACGAACAGGCGAGGCCGCCCGAGGCGCGCCAGGTCGGCCGGGGAGCGGTGGTCGGGTTGGGCCACCACCCCGACCCTCAGTCCCTGCGCCTCGAGCAGCCGGCCGATCACCGCCGCGCCGAAGGCCGGGTGGTCGACGTAGGCGTCGCCGGTGACGATGAGCACGTCGAGCTCGGCGAACCCGCGCGCCTCCATCTCCTCGCGCGTCGTCGGCAGGAAGGCCGCGCGGCGGGGCGGCCCGCGGGGTGGTGGACTCGGCACGGCTTCCATACATGGACCGTCGGGGTGGACCTTTCAAGAGGCCGGAGCCGCCCATTCCTCGCCGGGCCGTCCCCAGGGTATCATCCGGTGGGCCGCACCTTGGAGCAGTCCCCCTTCGCCGTCAGCGAGCAGCAACCATGTCGGATCCCCTGAGGCCAGACCAGGAACCGGCCGCCCCGGCGGGCAAGGCCACCCCGCTGCGGGGGGGCTTCGACGTGGGCCGGGCCGCCGCCGAGGTGCGCGCGCTGCTCGACCCGGGCGCCCCCGGGGCGCCGACCGCGGCCCCGCCGGAGATCCCGCCGCTCGACCTCGCGGCCCACCTTCCCCCCCCGCCCCCGGCGCCCCCCTATGACGCGGGCACCTACGGTCTCGACCCGACCGAACTCCCACCCCTCGACCTCGCGGCCCTCGATCCGGCTACCGAGGCTTGGCCGGCGACCTCGCCCCTCGAGGCCCCTCCCTACGAAGCGGCCCCGAGCCGGGACGCCTCCGAGCTCCCCCCGCTCGACTTCCTGGAAGAGGCCCCGCCCGCTCCATCGGCCGAGGCCTCTCCCTACCAGCCGGCCCAGGTGGAGGAGCCGGTCCCCGACCCGGAGGTCTCTCCCGGCTCGGCCCTGGAGGTCCAGGCCCCGGCCGCCGAGGCGCCGCGCTACGACGCCGCCGCCTACGGGCTCGACCCGAACGATCCGGACGCCTCGGCCTGGGCGGCTTGGTACGCCGCCCAGGGCTGGGATCCCCCCACCGCCTACGCCTATGCGCAGCGCATGAACGCCGAGGCGCAGACCCAGCCTCCCGCCGACCCGGGCGCTCCCTCGACCGGGTGGACGCCGGAGGCGCCGCCGGAAGTCCCCCCAGCCGCCCCGGAGCCGTCGCTCCCCGCCGCCGCGCTCGTGGCCCTCTCTTCGGAGGCGGAATCGAGCGGGGGCTGGAGCCTCGGCCCCTCGGTCGCCCCCTGGGACGCGGTCCCGAGCGCGCCGGAGCCGCCGGCCCCGGCCCCCTCCGAGGGCGCGCTGGGGGAGCCGGAAGAGGACACAGCCATCTGGTCCCTCCCCGCGCACGAAGGGGAGGAAGCGGCCCCCCCCGCCCCCACCGAGGCGCCGCCGTTCGAGAGCCCTCCGGAGGAGCTCGAGCCGGGCCCGGACCCCCTCGGGAACATCTCCCTCGAGAGCCGCGGCTCGTTCGTGCCGAGCGAGGCCCTGCCCCTCGCCGAGCTGATACCCCTCGACCTCGAGGCCCTCGACGCCCTGCCCACCAGCGAGGAACCCGAGCTCGACCTCGGCGCCGCTCCGGCGTCGCCGGACCCCTCGAGCCCGGGCGAGCTTCCCGGGCCGGCCATCGTGGAAGAGCACGCCGTGCCCGCCGGCGAGGCGCCGGTCGACTTCACGGCCTTCGAGGCCGAGCCGTCCCTGGACTTCTTCGTCCCGCGGGCTTCCGCGGAGCCCACCGCCCTGTGGAACATCGCGACATCCGCACCGGCGCCGGCGGAGGGCCCGGCTGCCGCCGCGCCGCCCGCCGCCGCGGACAGGGCGGAGGCGACCCCCGAGCCCGCCGCCGAGGCGCTCGAGATCCTGGACGAGGACATCCTGGAGTTCGTGGACGAGCCCGGGCCAGTCGCCGCTCCCTCACCGGCGGGCGAGGAACCTCTCGCCACGCTCCCCCCGCCGGCCGCGGAGCCTCGCCTCGCCGATGCGCTGGACCTCGCCGAGCTGGGGGGCGAGCCTGCCCCCGCGCCCTCTCACCTCGCGGCCCTCGCCACTCCTGTCGAGGAAGCGGGCGGCCTCGCCGCCGCCGTCTCGAGCGCAGCCGAGGCGGAGGCGCCCGCCCCCCCCGAGCCGGTGCCGGCGCCCCTCGCCCCGCCGCCGGACCCCTCGGCGTCCGCCCCGCCGCCGACCGCGGTCCTGGTGCCACCGGCCCCGCTCGCCGAGCAGCCCGGCGAGGTACCCGCTCCGCCGCCCCCGCCTCCGACGACGGCGCGGGCCGAGAGCACGCTCGATAACCTCTTCGCCGAGCTGGCGGCCGAGGAGGCAGCCGCACCGCAGGAGGCGGCCGCGCCGGCCGCCCCCGTAACCCCCGAGGCCCCGCCGACTTCCGGGGAGCCGCAGCTCCTGGTGGAGGGACAGCACCGGGTGGTCATCCACACCACCGACGGCCAGGTGAAGCGCGGGGTCATCACCGACGCCGCGCTGGACGGGGTGGTGGTACTCCTCGCGCCGCAGGCCGGCGGCGCTCCGGCCCCGCTGCCGGTCGAGATCATCAAGGCCATCTTCTTCATGCTGCCGCTCGGGGCGCAGCCGAGGCCTCCCGAGGGGAAGAGGGTGCGGGTAACCTTCCGCGACGGGCGCCAGGTGGCGGGCTTCAGCTCCGACTACGCGCCGGACCGGGTCGGCTTCTTCATGGTACCGGTCGACACCCGAACCCACACCGAGCGGATCTGGGTCTACAAGAGCGCGGTGCGCCAGGTCTCGGTGAGCTGACCCGGGCGAGCGGCGCGGCCTAGTTGAGCCAGCGTGGTGGGT
Source organism: Anaeromyxobacteraceae bacterium (assembly GCA_035501995.1). Classification (GTDB taxonomy): domain Bacteria; phylum Myxococcota; class Myxococcia; order Myxococcales; family Anaeromyxobacteraceae; genus Anaeromyxobacter_A. The sequence goes on along the minus strand of DATJVF010000248.1, from coordinate 5,566 downwards.
CCTTCTTCACCACCTTGAGGTGGCTCGCGCGCCGGCGCGCCCGCCGCTCGTACTGGCGGATGCGCAGGGACTGCCAGAAGCCGCGCAGGGACCAGCCGCGGGCGTAGCCCATCATGATGAGCTGGGCAAACAGGTGCGGCAGGTAGCGGGTCAACCCGCCGAAGGCCGCGTAGAGCAGGGTGCCGCCGAGGGTGATCCAGAGCAGGGCCCGCCCGGTGATGGGGAGCACCATCATGTAGAGCATCTGGCGCTCGGGGAAGATCATCGCCCAGGCGACGAGGAAGGCGAGCAGCACCGGCCAGGAGCCCACGAAGGCCATGCCGTAGAGGGCGGGCAGAAGGAACCGGCCGACGAGCGCGGTGGCGATCCCGGTGCCGGCCGCCACCCCGAAGAAGGTGGCGAGGAAGCGCCTCGTCCCCCAGGCGAAGCACAGGTCGCGGCCGAACCAGAAGAGGGTCAGCGCCCCGAAGATGAGGGAGAAGGGATCGGTCTCGAAGACCACCCAGCTCACGAGCCGCCACACCTCACCCTCGAAGACCCGCTCCGGCACGAGCGCGCAGGCCGCCACGAGGCCGAGCTCGCGCCCGAGGGCGCCGGCGAGGCTCAAGGCCACGGTGGCGATGATGAGCCCGCCCACCGCGCTCGGAACGCGGCCGCCGAAGGTGAGGATCTCGCCGATGGAGCGGGCCGGGCGCATCTTGGCCAGCTCAAGATAAGGGGACCCGGCGCGGGGCGCTAGCCTCCCTCGCCCTCTGCGGCCTTCCCCGCGCTACCCCGGGTTCTCGCGGAAGAACAGGAGGATGCTGAGGCAGTGGAACTCCTTGTCGGAGCTCTGCCGCACCAGCTGGTCGACGAGCTCGAGCTGGGGGTTCTCCCTCAGCCACCTGGTGATGCGCTCGGAGAGCGCGTCGCGATCGCGCGCCAGGGTGGTGGAGAAGATCTTGACGCCCGTGAAAGGTCGCACTCGAGGCTCCACGAACCCGAGAACCTACCGGGTGCGGCCCCCTCCCCGCAAGGCTCCCGGCGCCCCCCCTCCAAAAAGCGAGGGGCCGCAAGGGCGCTAGAGGGCCTCGAGCGCGACCGCGATCCCCTGGCCGCCCCCGATGCAGGCGCCGCCGAGGCCGTACCGCACGCCGCGCCGGCGCATCTCGTAGATGAGGTGCATGGTGATGCGCGCGCCGCTGGCGGCGAGGGGGTGGCCGACCGCGATGGCGCCCCCGTCCACGTTGGTGAGGTCGCGCGGCAGGCCGAGCGCCTTTTCCACCGCCAGGTACTGCGGCGCGAAGGCCTCGTTCACCTCGAAGAGCTCGAAATCGGTGAGCCTCGCCTCGGCGCGGGCGAGGAGGTTCTCGAAGGCGGCCACCGGGCCGATGCCCATCACGCTCGGCTCGACGCCGGCGAAGCCCCAGGAGACGAGCCTCGCGAGCGGCCTCTTCCCGCGCCGCTCCGCGTAGGCGCGGGTGGCCATGAGGAGCGCTCCCGCGCCGTCCGAGACCCCGCTCGCCGCTCCGGCGTGGATGACGCCGTCCTTCTTGAACACCTTGGGCAGCTTGCGCAGGGCCTCGAGGGTGGTGTCGGGCCGCGGGTGCTCGTCCTTCTCGAAGCGGGAAGGTCCCTTCTTGCTCGCGATCTCGACCGGGGCGATCTCGCTTTCGAGCCGGCCGGCCGCCTGCGCCGCCGCGAAGCGCCGCTGGGAGAGAACGCTGTACGCGTCCACCTCGTCTTGGCCGATACGGTACTCCTCGGCGAGCTTCTCGGCGGTGAGCGCCATCGGTAGCCCGGCGTAGCTGTCGGTGAGCGCCGACCAGAGGAGGTCCTCCACCGGCGGCGGCTTGCCGAGCGGCCATCCCCAGCGGGTCCCGCGGAGGACGAGCGGGGCCTGGCTCATCGATTCGGTGCCTCCCACCAGCACCAGCTCCGCCTCCCCGGCGGCGAGGAGCCGCGCTCCCTGCACCACCGCCTCGAACCCGGAGCCGCACAGCCTGTTCACCGTGAGGGCCGGCGCCTTCACCGGTGCACCGGCGCGCAGGCCCACGTGGCGGGCGAGGTAGATGGCATCGGAGGAGGTCTGGGCGACGTTCCCGAAGACGATGTGGCCCACTTCCTCAGCCGCCACCTTGGCCCCCTCCAGGGCTGCCCGAGCCGAGAGCACCCCGAGGTCGGTGGCGGAGAGGTCCCTCAGGGTTCCCCCGTAGGCGCCGAAGGGCGTCCGCTTGGCGCCCAGGAAGACGATTTCGGTGGCGGTGGCCGGTCGCATGCGAGCCCCTCCCCTCGTTCGGTAAAGGTCAGCGCGTAGCGACCAGGATCTTCACAGACGAGGCGAAAAGGACAAGGGCGAAAAGGAGGAGGGCGAAGGCGAGGGCGTTCCCCCGCCTGAGCTCGGAGCGCCCCACCCCGGCGTAGTAGGCCCGGGCCGCCGCGAGGCGCGCCGCGAGCTCTGGGGCCACCTGTGGCGGCCCGTGCCGCGCGGCGAACCGCCGGACGGCCACCTCGTGGGCGGCGAGCAGGTCCTCGAGCGGCGCGTCCGGCATCCCTCCGGCCTCGAGCCTCGGGGAGAGGACTGCCCGCTTCTCGAAGCCGGCGGTCAGCACGGCCGCCCCGTCCGGGAAGGGAGTGAAGAAGCGGACCCGCGCCCTCCGGGTGGCGTCCTCCTCGAGCACGTCGGCGAAGGCGGCCCTGCCCGGGCTCACGTAGGCGTCGGCCTCGGACGAGAAGGCGCCCAGCGCCGCGCGCTCGCAGGCGACACCGAGGAGGACGAAGCCGAGCTCCTCCAGGGCGGCGCCGAGCCGCAGGCGGTGGGCCGAGCGATCGGGCTCGTCCTCGAGCGGGAGGACCTGTACCGCCGGGGCGAGGAAGAAGAGGCCCCGGCGCGCGTAGCGGACGACCTGCACGAGCGCGAAGGCCGCCACGAGGAGGTTGAAGGTGCGCACCGCCCCCCTAGAGTCCCCGGCCCGGCGCTGGGCCTTCCAAGCCTACCCGCTCGCCACCGCCGGCTTCTTCTTCCCGAGCACCCGCGCGAGCAAGATCCCGATCTCGTAGAACAGGATCATGGGCACCGCCATGAGCGCCAGGTTGAAGGGGTCCCCGGTGGGGGTGATGATGGCCGCCACGATGGTGTTGAAGACGATGGCGTGCCGCCGGTAGCGGGCCAGGAAATCGGCGGAGACGAGGCCGATCATCGAGAGGAAGGCGATGATGACCGGCACCTCGAACACGATCCCGAAGCCGAGCATCATGGCGAGGGCGAGCGAGAGCTGCTCCTTCATGGTGAGGATGGGCTTCATGTCCTCGCCGGCGATGGCCGCCAGCGCCGGGAAGGCGTACTTCATCACGAAGAAGTAGCAGAAGGCGGCCCCGCCGTAGAAGAGCAGGGTCCCCGAGACGAGGAAGGGGACCACCACCTTCTGCTCGCGCTTGTAGAGCCCGGGCGCGATGAAGAGCCAGAGCTGCCAGAGCACATAGGGCGCGGCCACGAAGGTCCCGCCGTAGAGGGCCACCTTGAGGTACACCATGAAGGGCTCGAGGTAGCCCGTGTAGTGCAGGGCCCGCTCGGCCTCGGGGAGCGAGTTCAGCACCGGCCGCATCACGAAGCGGAAGATCTCGGTGCTGAAGTAGCCGACCACGCACATCCCGACCACGATGCCGAGCACCATGCGGATGAGCCGCTTGCGCAGCTCGCTCAGGTGCTCGATGAAGGTGCCCTTCACGTCCCCTTCCGGCTCGGAGGGCGGGAGCGGCTTCACGGGCTGGGTCATGACGCCTTGTGCGGACTATTCACCGGCTCCGCCACAGGCCTCGGCTCGGCCAGGGCCGCCTCGAGGCCGGGGACGTTGTCGGCGCTCGCCGCCGGTACCGAGAGGTTCGAGGGCAGCGGCGCGCCGGCCGGGCTGGCGGAGGCCTCGCCCTCGCTCGGCGGGGGGGCCTCGACCAGGCTCGGCCTCGAGGGAGTCTGCTCCGACGAGTACAGCTCGCTCTCGAACTGGGCCTTGAGGTCGTCGGTGGCCTTCTTGAACTCGCGCAGGCCCTTGCCGAGCTGCTTGGCGGCGTCGGGGAGCTTCTGAGGCCCGAGCAGGATGAGCGCGAGGACGAGGATGATGAGGATCTCACCCATGCCGAGGCCGAACATAGGGTCGCTCTATAGCATGACTGCCCCGTGGATGCCTTAAGGACTCCTCGCCGGGCCCGGGGTTGCGAAGGGCCGCTCGCCCTCCTAACTCAATGCCCGCAAATGGCCTACTGGCTCCTCAAGACCGAGCCCGGCGAGTACGCGTTCGAGGACCTCGAGCGCGACGGCACCACCGCCTGGACCGGCGTCACGAACCCCCAGGCCCAGGGTAACCTGCGCTCCATGCGGGTGGGCGACCAGGCGATCGTCTACCACTCGGGCGAGAAGCGGGCGGTGGGGGTCGCCGAGGTGGTGCGCGCCGCCCACCCCGACCCGGGGGCGCCCGAGCTCGTCTGCGTCGATGTGCGCGCACGCGAGCCGCTCCCGGCCACGGTGCCGCTCGAGGCCCTGAAGCTGGAGGCCGCCTTCGTGGGGTCGGCCCTCCTCCGGCAGGGCCGCCTGTCGGTGGTCCCCCTCTCCCCGGCCGAGTGGAGGGCGCTGCGCGAGCTCGCCCTCGTCATCGCCAAGACCGGCGGGCTACGCCGAAAGCAGCGCTCCTAGCGAGGGCCGCCCACGGTCACCCGGCCGCGGGGCGGCGAGCGGGGCGCGCCTACACCCGGAAGCGGCCGACCTCGGTCTTCAGCACCTCGGCCTGCGCGGCCAGGTCGGCGATGGAGGCCTCGAGCTCGTTCACGGCGTGGGTCTGCGCCTCGGCCACCTTGCGGATCTGCTCGACCGCTCCCATCACCGACTCGGAGCCCTTGGTCTGGTCCTTCTGGGCCCGGTTCAGGTGGTTCACCATCTCGCTGATCGACTCCATGGCCTTGGTGATCTGCTTGGAGCCGCGCGCCTGCTCCTGGCTCGAGCGCTCGACGTGCTTGGTGATGATCTTCATCTTCTCGGCGCTCTTCATGATCTGCTCGGACCCGCGCGCCTGCTCGGCGGTGGCGGTGGCGATCTGCTGGACGGTCTCGGCGATGCGGTTGAAGGCGGTGGTGACCTGCTTCGATCCGCGGGCCTGCTCGAGGGTGGCGCGGGCGATGGCCTTCACCATCTGGGTGGACTTGACCGAGGAGGCCTGGATCTTCTTCAGGGCCGCCTCGGCCTCCTGGCCGAGCCGGACACCCTCCTCGACGTTCTTCACGCCGCGGTCCATGGCGGCCACCGCGTTGGCGCTCTCGTCCTGGACCGAGCGGATGAGCTCGGCGATCTCCTTGGTGGAGGCGCCGGTGCGCTCGGCGAGGTCCTTGATCTCGTCGGCCACCACCGCGAAGCCCTTGCCGTGCTCGCCCGCCTGGGCGGCGATGATCGCGGCGTTGAGGGCGAGCAGGTTCGTCTGCTCGGCCACGTCGTCGATGACGTTCAGGATGTTGCCGATGGCCGCGATCTTCTTCCCGAGCGCCTCGATGACCGCCGCGGCCTCCTTGGAGGAGTCCTTGATCTTGTCGATGCCGAGGAGCG
>DATJVF010000247.1:0-2471 GCA_035501995.1 Anaeromyxobacteraceae bacterium | reverse complement strand
ACCTCGCGGCGGATGCGCTCGATGGCCCGCAGGTCGTCGGTGAGCAGCACGCCGTCGACGAGGATGCGGCCCTCCTGGTGCTCCTCGAGCCGGTTCACCAGGCGGATGAGGGTGGACTTCCCCGAGCCGGAGGGACCGCAGACCACGATGCGCTCGCCGCGCCCGACCAGCAGGTCGATGTCGACGAGGACGTGGAAGCGGCCGAACCACTTGTTCACCCCGGCGAGCTCGATCATGGGGTCCTTCATGCGGGTCGCGCCTCCGGTCGCCTGATCCAGCGCCCGAGCCGGCGCTCGAGCCACTGGCTGTACCTCGACATGGCGAGGCAGCACACGAAGTACAGGGCGCCCACGAACAGGTAGCCCTCGAGGAAGAAGTTGCGCCAGCGCGGGTCCCCGAGGGCGAGCCGAAGGGAGCCGGTCAGGTCGTAGAGGCTCACCACCGTGACGAGCGAGGTGTCCATGAAGGTGGAGAGCAGGCTGTTCACCAGGCTCGGGATGACGAGCACCAAGGCCTGGGGCAGGATGACCTTGGCCTGGGTCTGCCAGGAGGAGAGGCCGAGCGCGGCGGCCGCCTCGAACTGGCCGCGCGGCAAGGCCTGCAGCCCGCCGCGGATCACCTCCGCCATGTAAGCGGCCTGGAAGAGGGTGATCCCCAGGGTGATGCGGGTGAGCACGTCGAGCTTGAGCCCTCCCGGCATGAGGAGCGGGAAGACGAAGGAGGCCACGAACAGGACGGTGATGAGCGGCACCCCGCGGACGAGCTCGATGTAGAGGGTGCAGGCGCCGCGAGCGAGCGGCAGGCGCGAGCGGCGCCCGAGGGCGAGCACGATGCCGAGCGGGATGGAGGCCGCCACCCCCACCACGGTGAGGATCACGGTGAGCGGGAACCCTCCCCACTCCGCCGGCTCGACCCGGGAGAGCCCGGCCGCCCCGCCGCCCATGAAGAGGAGGAAGGCGATGAGGACGAGCGCCCACAGGAGGAGGAGCCCGCGCCGCCAGGCCCGCGGGTGGGCCGAGACGAAGAGCGTCAGCAGGACGAGCAGGGTGGCGACGAGCGGCCTCCACTGCTCGGCGTAGGGGTAGCGGCCGAACAGGATCAGGCGGTGCTTCTCGGCCACGAACCCCCAGCAGGCGGCGCTGTAGGCGAGGGCCCGGCAGGCGTCGTAGTCGGCCCGGTATACCGCCCCGGTGAAGAGCCAGTGCACCGCCCGCGGTAAGAGGGCGAGGAGGCCCCCGCCGACGAGGAGGGTGGCGAGCGCGCTCGACGGGCTCGCGAACAGGTGCCGGCGGAGCCCCGAGAGCAGGGCCGCGCGAGCGGGGGGCGGCCTTTCCCCCCGCGAGCTCCGCTCGCCGCCCGGCGCGCCCACTAGCGCTCCACCAGCGCCACGCGGCGGTTGTAGGCGCCCATGGCGGCCGCGGTGAGGAGGTTCACGGTGAGGTAAACGGCCATGATGAGCAGGATGCACTCCAGCGCCTGGCCGTTCTGGTTGATGGCGGTGTTGGCGATGGCCACCAGGTCCGGGTAGCCGATGGCGACCGCCAGGGAGGAGTTCTTGGTGAGGTTCAGGTACTGGCTGGTGAGCGGGGGGACGATGACCCGCAGGGCCTGGGGGAGCACGACGAGGCGCAGCACCTCGGCTCTCGAGAGGCCGAGCGCCAGGGCGGCCTCGGTCTGGCCGTGGGGGATGGCGAGCAGCCCCGAGCGCACGATCTCGGCGATGTAGGCGCCGGTGAAGGTGGAGAGGCCGATGAAGAGGGCCAGGAACTCGGGGGTGATCCCGAGCCCTCCGGTCACGTTGAAGGCGGTGACCTCGGGCAAATCGAGCGCGTGCGGGGCGCCGCCGAGGAGCCAGCCCAGGGCGGAGGGGGCGACCGCGAGGAGGAGGGCGGGGAGGAGCACCCTCTGGGCCCGCCCGGTGGCCTCGCGGCGGCGGCGGGCGCGCCGGACGAGGAGACAGGCGGCCACGAGGCCCAGCGGCAGGAGGTAGAGGGCGAGGGCGAAGCCGCGGGCGAAGACCGGCACCGGCAGCTGCAGGCCGCCCTTCGAGAGGTAGGCGTGCGGCCACAGCTCGAGCGGGTGGGCCGGCTCGGGGAGGAGCTCGGTGGTCGCCATGTACCAGGCGAAGAGCTGGAGGATGAGCGGCACGTTGCGCAGCACCTCGACGTAGGCCGTGGCGAGAGCGCGGACGAGGAGGTTGTGGGAGAGGCGGCCGATGCCGACCAGGAGGCCGAGGAGGGTGGCGGCCACGATGCCCGCCAGGGCCACCCGCACGGTGTTGGCGATCCCGGCCGCGAAGGCCCACAGGTAGCTGTCCTGGGGCTCGTAGGGGACGAGGCCCTCCCCGATGTCGAACCCGGCCGGCTGCTTCAGGAACCCGAACCCCGAGTGGATCTGGCGGGCGGCCAGGTTCTCGCGGGTGTTGTGCCACAGGAAGGCGGACGCGAGGAGGATGAGCCCGAGGAGCGCCA
>DATJVF010000246.1:0-2095 GCA_035501995.1 Anaeromyxobacteraceae bacterium | reverse complement strand
CATGGCGGTTAGCGGCACCTACCACGAGATCGTGACCTTCTTCGACTCCCTGTCGAGGCTCCGACGCATCGTGAACGTGAACAACATCACCTTCGACGGGCCGAAGGACAACGGCGGCAAGGTCGTCCTGAACGGGAAGTTTCTGGTCACCACCTTCATGTTCGTGCAGCCCAAGGCGGCCGCCGCCAGGGGGAAGAAATGAGCCGCCGCACCCTCGCGCTCGCGGCGGTGCTCGCCGCCCTCGCCGCCTGCGGCGAGAAGAAGGCGCCCGTGCGCCGGGCCGCCCCCTCGGAGGGGCAGTCGAAGGCCGCCGAGGGGAACGGCGTCGCCCAGAGGGGCCCGGAGGTCGAGGTGCCCTACTCTTCGGTGGGCAAGCGGGACCCCTTCAAGAGCTTCATCTTCGACCTGCGCGCCAGCTCCGGGCCGGTCTCGGCCCGATGCCGGACGCCCCTCGGCCGCTTCGACCTCGACCAGCTCAAGCTCGTGGCCGTGGTGACCGGGCTCGCCGATCCGGTGGCGATGGTGGAGGCGCCCACCGGCGTGGGCTACTCCGTCCACCGGGGCGCCTGCATCGGGAAGAACGGTGGGGTGGTCACGGCCATCCGCTCGGGCGAGGTGGCGGTGGCCGAGTGGGCGATCCGGGCCGACGGGAGCCAGGAGAAGACCCAGACCATCCTCCGGCTTCCCAGGGACCAGTCGCTGAACCTCGAGGAGTAGCGAGATGCTCAACCATTCCAAGATCCTCGCTGGACTGGCCCTCGCGGGTCTCTGCGCCCTGACCTCATCGCCGAACGGGGCGCTCGCGCTGCAGCAGACCGCGAACGTGATCCGGGCCATCGACGTGGCCGATGCCGACGGCGCCGTGGAAGTCGCGATCCGTGGCTCCCGGGCCCCGAGCTACACGGTGTTCCGGCTCCAGGGTCCCTCCCGCCTGGTGGTCGACGTCGCCGGCGGCGACGTATCCCGAATCGCCTCGCCCATCCGCGTGGACCGCGCGGGGGTGGAGGCCGTCACCACCGCCCAGTACCAGGACGAGCGGACGAGCGTCGGCCGCATTGTCATCGCCCTCGACGGAGCCACCCGCTACGAGGTCACGCCGCACGACGACTCGGTAGTGGTGAAGCTCTCGCCCGGGCCCGCGGCTCCCGCGACCGCGAGTGCCGCCCCGGCCGCGCCCCAGGTGGCGGAGGCCGCACCGGCCCCCGCGCCGAAGGCCGAGGCGGGGGCCGCCGCCGCGACGGCCGATGCGAAGCCGGTGCCCGAGACCGCCCCGGCCGTTTCCGAGAAGGGGAACGAGGACCACGTGGTCTCCCGCCGGCGCGACGAGTCCTCCCCCTCGAGCCCGGCGACGGCGCTGACCGGCGGCGAGGTCAAGGACGGCGCCGTCGTCCTGCGGACGAACGGCCCGGTCGGGACCTTCGAGGTCATCGAGCTCCGGGACCCGCCGCGGCTCGCCATCGACCTCTACGGGGTGCAGAAGGCGCCCCGCCAGCCGCTCCCCGGAGGGGCCGGCTTCACCCAGATCCGCTTCGGCAAGAGCCCGGACAAGGTCCGCGTCGTCCTCGACGCCTCCTCTGCCCCCACCGGCTGCGAGGTCCGCCGTCTCTCCCGGGGGCTCTCGGTCCGGCTCGGCCCGAGCCCGGCGGTCGCCGTCCGGAAGGCGCGCCAGGAGGCTCGCCCCGAGGCGAAGGCGCCGCCCGCGCCGGAGACGGCCGCCGCCCCCCGCGCCCCGGCGAAGGCCGCCATCCGCAACGTGCGGGCGAGCCAGGCCGGCAAGGTGGCCCGCATCGAGATCTCCGGGAAGGCGCCTTTCGCCGTCTCCCGCCCCGACCCGCACACCCTCGTCCTCGTCCTCGACGGCGCGGAGCTTCCGCGCCGGCAGGAGCGCTCCCTCGACACGAGCGCCCTCTCCGGCCCCCTCCTCATGGTCTCCGCCTTCAACCAGGCGGAGAGCGGGCAGGTCCGGGTGGTGGCGAGCTTGCGCGGCGAGGCCTCGGACCGCGTGGTGGAGACCGACAAGGGCCTCATCTGGACGGTGACCGCGGGCGCCGCCGAGCGGCACGCCGCCGAGGACGCGCCGGTCCTCGCCCCCGAG
>DATJVF010000245.1:0-3185 GCA_035501995.1 Anaeromyxobacteraceae bacterium | reverse complement strand
CAGGCCGCGGTGGAGGTGGGCCGCTCCCCGGCGTGACAGGGCAGGCAACTCGAGGGCGTCGCGCTCCCCGCGAGATGGAAGCGCCCCCCGGTCCAGCTCTTCCACTGCGAGCTCGCGCTCTCCGCGTGGCACGAGGCGCAGTCGGCGAGGGCTGGCGCCGCGGCATGGTCGAAGGTGACGTTCGCCGGCAGGGCCGCCTGGCCCGCGGTGAGCACCGCGGACGGGCGGGTGTTGGCGTGGCAGTCGAGGCAGGAGCCCGGCTGGGGCACGCTGGCGCTCGTGAGCGAGGCGTGGAAGAGGGCCGGGGAGGTGCCGTCGCGGGCGGTGTCCCAGGTGGCCACCAGGGTCGCCGAGGGGCTCGCATGGCAGGTACCGCAGTCGCTCGTCACGAGCGCCGTGCCGGTGGGCACCCCGTCAGCCCAGGCCACCGCGTCGTGCTTCATCTCGCCGGAGGGGGGGGTCCTCGCCGGGCTGGCCGCCACCGGCCCCACGAAGCCGGTCGGCCGCGAGGGGGTGTGGCAGTCCGCGCAGGCGGTGGGCTCGGGCAGCTGGGCGTTGGCGAGCGACGAGTGCAGGGTGCCGGGGTAGTAGGCACCCGAGGCGGCCCCGGCGTGGCAGACCGCGCAGCTCGCCATGTTCACCCCCGGTAGCTCGCTCGTCGCGTGGTCCATCCCCATGACCAGCGTCTCCGACTGCGGGCTCAGGCTGGCGATGGAGGTCCCGGCGTAGGTGGGGATGAGCGCGTTCGCGGTCAGGTCCCTGGCCGCGTCGTGCACCACGCTGGCCGGGCTCGCGATCTGGGTGGGGTTGGCATGGCAGCCGTAGCAGGCCGTACTCGCGTAGGAGTAGCCGTTCACCCCGGTGTGGATGGGGTCGGTGGTGGCCTGGTCGTGAGCGTGGCAGTTGAAGCAGGTGAACTCTGCGAAGGAGGAGAAGCCGCCGTGGCAGGTGTTGCAGTCCACCGCGTGGACCCCGGTGGCGATGGGGAAGAAGGTGTGGGTGGTCGGGGTGAGCGCGGTGTTGGCGTTGAGGGCCGAAGGGCCGCCCTGCCCGCAGGCGGCGAGGAGGAGGGCGAGCAAGGCGAGCCGCCGCCCAGGGTGAACCCGAGGTCCGCCACCTCGCTCCGCCCGCCGCACTCCCCGCGCCCCTGCCGTCGTCCAGGCCTTCCTCATGCTCTTCTCTCGTTCCCTTCTCTCGGCCCCATGTCCCACGGACCAGGGATAGATCGGGTTTGTCCCTCGAATACACGACGCAGCCGCCAGGGAAAAAGGCCCCGCCCGAGAGATCGCTCGCCCCAGAAGGGCGGAAAGCGAAGATTTATCGAGAGGACGGCGGCGGGGGGTACACGGGCCGCAAATATCCCGGGCGGCCCCCGAGGTCGTCCCGGGCCCTGTTTCCAGGATCTTTCACGGGCCAGGTGCAAGAGCGCGTGGCTCCGGCACGGGTGGGGAAGGAGAGCACCTCAGCTCGCCGCCTTCCACCTCGGCGCACATCCGCGCTCGGGAGCCGTCTCGGCGCAGCGCGGGGCCCGGCGGGGTTCCCGGTGCGAGGCGCCAAGCCCTGAACTCGTCGTGAAGGAGGTCGGCGCAGCCGGAACGCCGGCCCCGGCGCCTCCCGCGACCACGCCCTCGTCGTAGGAGAACGGCTCCCGCGAGGTCGGTTCCCCCGGGGATCGGCTACCCGTTCCTCCGCCTGGGGGCGGACTTCACCGCGGCATCGAACTCGCGGACCCACTCCTCGTGCGTCGGCCCCCACAGGCGACGCCACTGCCGCCGCCACCACGGCATCTGCTTCAGGTTCTCCTCCCGGCTCACCGTCATGAGGGTGATGATGGTGTTGTCGGGCTCATCGTTCATGGAAGACAAGGATAGCCCACCGCAAGGCCCCTCTCACCGGGTCCGGGTCGCCTCGCTCACCGGAGAGCGCTCGGGTGAGGCAGGGCGCCCGCCCACAAGGTCCGCGCACGGTGCCGGAAAGGCGCTCGCCACCGCCGAGGTGGTCCCCGGGCCCACCCGCGGCCTCCGGCGGCCGTCACCTTGTGTGAAGGCCGAGGCCGGCCGGAGGGTCCGCCCGCCCGCGCCTAGGCCGCGGACGCTGGGAAGAGCTTCTGGAACTTCCGGATCTCGGCCTCGACATCGCTCGCCCGGACCACCGCCGAGATGGCGCAGACCCCGTCGGCGCCGGCGCGGAGGACCTCGGCGGCGTTCCCGAGATCGATGCCGCCGATGGCCACCACGGGGATCGCGACCGCCCGGCGCACCGCCCGCACCGCCTCGAGGCCCCCCGCGGTGCCTGCGTCGGGCTTGGTCCGGGTGTCGAACACCGGAGAGACCCCGACGTAGTCCGCCCCGTCGCGCTCGGCCACCCTGGCCTCCTCGGCGGTGAGGACGCTCACCCCGACGATCCGCTCCGGCCCGAGCAGCCGGCGCGCCACCCGGCACGGGAGGTCGTCCTGCCCCAGGTGCACCCCGTCGGCGCCCACCGCCAGCGCCAGGTCGAGGCGGTCGTTGACGATGAACAGGGAGGCCCGGCAGATCGAGCGCAGGGCCTCCGCCTCGCGGAAGAGCGCCCGCGTCGACCCCTCCTTGGCCCGGTACTGGACGAGGGCCACCCCGGCGCGCTCGGCGCTTCGCACGTCGCTCTCGTTGCCGGCCCGGCTCAGCGCCGCGTCAGTGACGAAGTAGTACCCCGCCACCCGCCTGCGCGGCGTCATGCCGGGACGACCCGCTGCATCTCGTCGACCGTGGCCGCGCGCAGGCCGGCCACCGCGTCGAACAGCGCCTCCTTGAAGGAGCCCGGACCGCGCGCCGAGCGGGCCGCCAGCTCGGCCGCCACCTCGTAGCTCACCAGCCCGGCCGCCGCGGCCTCTACCCGGTTCGGTTCGACCGCCACGAAGGTCCCGATCACCGAGGCCGCCATGCACCCCGTCCCCACCACCCGGCTCATCATCTCGTGGCCGTTGCGGATCCTGAGGGTGGTCTCACCGTCGGTGACGATGTCCTCTTTCCCGGTGATGACGACGGTGTTGCCCCGCGCCCGGGCCAGCGCCCGGCCCACCTCGACGAGGTCCTTCGCGACCTCCGAGGCGTCGACGCCCCTCGTCGCCACCGCCTCGCCGGCCACCCGGGCCACCTCGGAGGCGTTCCCCTTCACGATGTCGATGCGGGTCTCGTCGAGGAGCTCGA
>DATJVF010000244.1:0-3547 GCA_035501995.1 Anaeromyxobacteraceae bacterium | reverse complement strand
GGTGCTCCCGGCCGACACCCCCAGCGGCCCGGCCGGCTCGGTGGCGGTGGTCGAGTTCACCCTGGCCGGTCAGCCGTTCATGGCGCTCGAGGCTGGACCCCTCGAGCCGTTCAACCACGCTATCTCGTTCGTCGTGCACTGTGCCGACCAGGCCGAGCTCGATCGCCTGTGGAAGGCGCTGTCGGAGGGCGGCACCGTCGAGTCGTGCGGCTGGCTCAAGGATCGCTACGGGGTGTCGTGGCAGGTCGTGCCGACGGTGCTCGGCGCCATGATGAAGGACCCGGACCGCGGCCGCGCCCGGCGGGTGACCGAGGCGCTGCTCCGCATGAAGAAGCTCGACATCGCCCAGCTCGAGCGCGCCTACGCTGGGCCCTGAGGTTCTCCGCGGGCGCTGGGCCCGGCGCGGCCCACCCTCTCCTTCGGGGCCCTTGTGGACGGGCGCCGCCCTCGGAACCATGCCTCGTCTTTGGCGTATGCGTGCACGAGAGCGAGGCAACCGGTCGGCGGAGACCGAGGCAGGAGGCGGGGAGGCCGAAGGGCTCAAGGTCGGCCGCTTCCAGGAGGGTGCCACGGGATGAAACGCGGGAGGCGCCGCGATCACCGGGGCGACCCGTGAGAGCAGCGCCCTTCACGATCGGCACAGGACCGTCACCTTAGCGCTGGAATGTTCGCCGCTCCCGGGGGTTTTGGAGTCGCGTGTTCCTGCAAGTACCAAGACGCACCGTCCTCGTCGTCGACGACGACGACGAGCTTCGCGAGAACATCGGGGAGTGCCTCGCGCTCGAGCGGCACGCGTGCTGGCTCGCGAGCAGCCCGCAGGCGGCGCTCGAGCGCGTGCGCCACGAGGGGCGGGCGCCGGACCTCGTCCTCTTAGACCACCGGACCGAGGGGCTTTCAGCGCAGGAGTTTCTCGCGCGGCTGAAGGAGCACGGGCCCTTCGCGAGGACTCCGGTGGTCGTCATGACCGCCGCCTGGGATCGCGAGATCCCGCGGGACCTCGTGCCGGACGGCGTGCTCGTCAAGCCGTTCGACCTCGTTCGGCTCCTGCGGGCCGTGCGGGAAGCCCTGGGGCCTCCGCCCGCGCAGGCCGATGCCCGCGCGGTGTAGCGCGACGGGGCGAAGGCGTTGCGGCGGGAGGTCCGGCCGGCCGCGGGCGCGGCCCACCCCTCGGGGGCCGCCTCGGAGGATGCCTTCCCGGCGGCCGTGGACCGCCGCGCGGGCCCGCCCGCCTCGCGGCCAGCTCGAGCACATTCGGGGTGACCGGAGCGCGCCCTCCCGATAGAAGAGGTCAGAGCCATCCGTGCGGGTCTCGGGGACGGGTGGTAAGAGAGGACGCGAGCCTGTTCACTCCACTGAGGGGAGACCCATGGTCAGTCCGAAGATCCAGGACGCCTTCAATGCTCACATCACCGAGGAGCTGTACTCGGCCAACCTGTACCTGGCGATGTCCGCGCACGCCGCCTCCAAGGGGTTCCAGGGGTTCGGGCGCTGGTTGCGGGCCCAGTACGAGGAGGAGCTGACCCACGCCGCCAAGTTTCTCGACCAGCTGGTCGACCGGGGCGGGGTGGTGTCGATCGGCGCGGTGGCCTCGCCGGGCTCGGACTTCGGGGCGACCTTGCCCCTGTTCGAGGCGGTGCTGAAGCACGAGCGCCAGGTCACCGAGTCCCTGAACCAGTTCTACGCCCTGGCCGCGAGCGAGCGGGACGCCGCCACCCAGATCTTCCTGCAGTGGTTCGTGACCGAGCAGGTGGAGGAGGAGAAGAGCGTCCAGGAGATCATCGACCGCCTCCGGATGGTGTCCGATCGGCCCGGATCGGTGCTCTACCTCGACAAGGAGTACGGCAAGCGCGGGAAGAGCGCCTGACCTTCCCGCCAGCCTCGGCGGCGCGCGCCCTCACCCGGGTGGGGACGAGCGGCGCGGGTCGCCGAGCGCGGTGCCACGGCGCCGGCCCTCGATTATCTCCCCGGCGTGCCCACGCTCGTACGCTCCATCTGCCCCTACGACTGTCCCGACGCCTGCGGGCTCGTCGCCGAGGTCGAGGCGGGACGCACCCTGAAGGTGCGCGGCGATCCGGAGCACCCCTACTCGCGAGGCACGCTCTGCCCCAAGATGAACGGCTACGAGCGGACGGTCCACGCGCCGGACCGGCTCACCCACCCCCTCTTCCGGACCGGGCCGAAGGGGTCGGGCCGGTTCCGCCGGGCGAGCTGGGACGAGGCCATCGCCCTCATCGCCCAGAGGTGGAAGGCCATCATCGCCGACCACGGCCCGCAGGCCATCCTGCCCTACTCGTACGCCGGCTCGATGGGGATGGTGCAGCGCCACGCGGGCATGCCCTTCTTCCACCGCATGGGGGCCTCGCGGCTCGAGCGCACCATCTGCACGCCGGCCCAGGACGCGGGGTGGGAGGCGGTGATGGGGCGCACGCCGGGTCCGAGCCCCGAGGTGGCGCGGGAGAGCGACCTCGTGGTGCTGTGGGGCATCAACGCCGTCGCCACCAACCTCCACTTCGTCCAGCGGGCCAAGGAGGCCCGGCGGCGGGGCGGGAAGATCCTGCTCATCGAGACCTACGAGAACGACACCGCCGCGGTGGCCGACGAGGTGGTCCTGGTCCGCCCGGGGTCGGACGGGGCCCTGGCGCTGGCCGTCATCCACGTGCTCGCCCGCGACGGGCTCTCGGACGAGGCCTTCCTGGCGCGCGAGGCGGTCGGCTGGCCGGCGCTGCGGGCGCTCGCCCTTGCCGAGTACGCGCCGCCGGCGGTGAGCCCGCGGGTGGGCCTCGCACCCGCGGCCATCGAGGCCCTGGCGCGGACGCTGGGGAGGGCCCGGGCGCCCTTCATCCGCATCGGCGGCGGGCCCTCGCGGTACGGCAACGGGGCCATGACCATCCGCAGCATCGTGGCCCTGGCCGCGGTCCTGGGCGTGCACGACCGGCCCGGCGGCGGCTGCTTGCACTCGACCGGTTCGTCCCAGGCCTTCGACCTCGCTCCGCTCCTGCGCGAGGACCTGCAGCCCTCCCCCGTGCGCTCGGTGAACATGAACGAGATCGGCTCGGCGCTCGGTCGGCTGCGGGACCCGCCCATTCGCTCCATGTACGTGTGGTGCGCCAACCCGGCCGCGGTGGCCCCCGACCAGAACGCCGTGCTCCGCGGGCTCTCCCGCGAGGATCTGTTCCTGGTGGTCCACGAGAGGTTCATGACCGACACGGCGCGCCACGCCGACGTGGTGCTCCCTGCCACCACCTCGCTCGAGCACGTCGACCTCTACCGCTCCTACGGGCACTACTGCGTGCAGCGCGTGAAGCCGGCCATCCCGCCGCTCGCCGAGGCGAAGGCCAACTGGGACGTGTTCCGCCTCCTCGCCCGCGCCATGGGCTACGCGGAGCCCATCTTCGGCCTCGGCGCCGACGAGGTCGTCGACCTCCTGCTCGACCACGCGAACGCGGCCTGGTGGAGGGAGGTGGACCGAGCGGCCCTGGCCGAGGGCCGGGCGGTGGAGGTGGCGCCGCCGCCGGGTCCGCGCTGGTCGACGCCCTCCGGGAAGATC
>DATJVF010000243.1:0-2885 GCA_035501995.1 Anaeromyxobacteraceae bacterium | reverse complement strand
GGGCCCTCCCGGGCGGCGCGCCGGGGGATAATCCCCGGCCATGGAGGCCATGGCACGGGGCGCGAGCTACGATCCCCGCACCCTCATCGGCGAGCGCCTTTCGGAGCGACGCCTCTCGGCCTCCCGCCTCGAGCGGCGCGACCGGCGGATCGCCCTCCTCCGGCTCGTCGTCTTCCTGATCTTCCTCGGCCTCGCGGTCGCCGCGTACGCCCACCGCCTCCCCGCCGCCTGGCTCGCCCTCCCCGGCGCGGCTTATCTCGCCCTCGTGCGCGCGCACGACCGGGCCCTCAAGGCCCTCGGACGGGCCCGGCGGGCGGTGGCCTTCCACGAGGGGGGGCTCCTGCGCCTCGAGGGGCGCTTCGCCGGGAAGGGCGACCCGGGCCACCGCTACGCCTCCGACGAGCACCCTTACGCCCGCGACCTCGATCTGTTCGGAGAGGGATCGCTCTTCGAGCTCCTGTGCACGGCCCGCACCTTGCCCGGGGCGGACGCCCTGGCGCGCTGGCTGCTCGCGCCGGCCGCGCCGGCCGAGGTGCGCGCGCGCCAGGGGGCGGTGGCGGCCCTCGCCCCGCGGCTCGACCTGCGCGAGGACCTGGCCGTCCTCGGCGAGGACGTCCGCGCCGAGGTGCAGGCGGAACGGCTCGCGCGCTGGGCGGCCGGACGGCGCGAGCTGCCCGGCTGGCTGTACCTGCCGGCGCTGGGCCTGCCCCTCCTGGCGCTCTCGGCGCTCGCCGCCCTCCTCCTCGGGGTGGCGTCGCCCGCCCCGCTCGTGGGCGCGCTCCTCCTCGAGTGGGGCCTCCTGCGCGCGGCGCGCGGGCGACTCGCCAGGGTCCTGGGCGGCGTCGAGCGGCCCGGCGCCGAGCTCGCCGTGCTGGCCGGGCTCCTCGCGCGGCTGGAGCAGGAGCCGTTCGACGACCCCCGGCTGCGGGCGCTGCGGGCGAAGCTCGGGACGGGCGCGCACGCCGCCTCGCGCCGGATCGCCGCCCTCTCGCGGACCGTCGAGCGGGCCGCCTGGGCGCAGAACCAGCTCTTCGCACCGATCGCCTTCCTCCTCCTCTGGCGCCTTCACGCCGCCCTCGCCATCGAGCGCTGGCGCGCCGCCCACGGCGGCCTCGTCCGCGAATGGCTCGCGGCCTCGGCCGACTTCGAGGCGCTCGCCGCGCTCGCCGCCCACGCCTTCCTCCACCCCGAGGACCCCTTCCCGGAGATCGACGAGCAGGCGGCCGCGCTCTACGAGGGCGAGGGGCTCGGCCACCCCCTCATCTCGCCCGGTCGCTGCGTGAGAAACGCGGTGCGCCTCGGCCCCTCCGCCCGGCTGCTCATCGTCTCCGGCTCCAACATGTCGGGGAAGAGCACCCTCTTGCGCACCGTGGGCGCGAACGCCGTGCTCGCCCTGTGCGGCGCTCCGGTGCGGGCGACGCGGCTCAGGCTCTCGGCGCTCGCGCTCGGGGCCACCCTGCGCATCCAGGATTCCCTCGCCGAGGGGCGTTCCCGCTTCTGGTCGGAGATCACCCGTCTGCGCAAGCTGAAGGACCAGTGCGCGCGCGAGTCGCCGCTCCTCTTCCTCCTCGACGAACTCCTCGCCGGCACCAACTCACGCGACCGCCGGATCGGCGCCGAGGCGGTGGTGCGAGCGTTCCTCGCGCACGGGGCGGTGGGGATCCTGACCACCCACGACCTCGCGCTCTCCGAGCTCGCCGTCAGCTTACCCGGATCGAACGCCCACTTCGAGGACGAGGTGCGCGGAGCCGAACTGCGCTTCGACTACACCCTGCGCCCGGGGGTGGCCACGAACTCGAACGCGCTCGCTCTCATGCGCGCCGTGGGCCTGGAGGTCGGCTGAACGGGAGAGGTCGGCGGAGCATCCTCGTGGCGCGGAGGGCCGAGCACCACCGTTTCCCGGGTGACCTGCGCGCTCGCTTCGGGGGTGGCAGAGCTAGAGCCCAGGAGTACGGATAGGCGAGCGCACCCCTTCGCCCGAGGCTCGGCACGTCGGCCCGGGCCAGCGGGGGCTAGCAGGCGCGGGAACCCCGTCGGCGTTCGACCGGCCTTTCCAGGCCTCGGTCCTGTGGCCGAGCAAGGGCTAGCTGGTGCAAGGTCGCTCGAGCGCCGGGGCGTAGCGCGCCACCAGCTCCTCGGCCAGGGCGCCGAGGCGCTCGCGCTCGCCGGAGCCGGTCTTCCGCGTCTCGTAGGCCTCGCAATCGGCGTTCACCCGTTCCATCACCTCGGCTGGCAGGCGCTGCTCGGCCATGGGGTAGAGGATGGCGTCTTCCTTGTGGATGTGCGCTCGCAGGAGGTCGGCGTAGGCGCAGGCGGCCTCCCGGATGGCCGCACGGTCGTGGGCGGTCCAGGGGGCCACCTGCCCGGCGAGCTGGCGAAGCGCTGCCACATGGCGCCGGCCCTGATCGTGTTCCCCGAGCATGACCGCGATGGGGCCGGCCCGGCGCGGGAAGCCGGCCTCGACCATGGCGGCGAAGAGGATGTCCTCCTCCTTGCCGTGATGGTGGCCGTCGGCGAACTCGGCGATGAAGGTGACGAACTTCGCAAGCTCCACCTTGTCGTCGGTCGAGCCCTTTTGGCACAGCGCGTCGACGAAGCCGACGAGCGCGTCGATGGCGCGCTCGATCAGGCGGTGCTCGGTCATCAGGGTCTCGATGGCGTCCATGGGATCCTCAAGGTGGCGGAAGAGGGCCTCGCGCTCCTGTAGCAACCATCTTGCCATCGGCGCAAGTGACTGATCTTACTTGGACATGATCGACGCGCAGCCGCGCCGCGCAACCGGGTTTGGTTGTCGCGACAACCATATCTGGGTGAAGACCCGCGAACAGGCGAAGGGCCCGCCGGTACCTCCGGCGGGCCCCTCTTGACCAGGAAGGGCCCCCCGG